>JAISYA010000059.1 GCA_031270205.1 Treponema sp. | reverse complement strand
TGAAAAAACACACCCTGCAAATTGTTTTGTATGGTATCATGCCTGTCATATTGACAGGGTAAGGAGCTTGTATGTCCAGTAGTTTTGCGGATACTGTTTTATCTTCCGTTTCCGCGCGGAATCCGGCGGAACCGGAATTCCTCCAGGCGGTACGGGAAGTTATTGAGTCGATTGAGCCGGTTATAGCGAAGCGCCCGGAGATCGTCAAAATGAAGATCGTCGAGCGGCTTGTGGAACCTGAACGGCAGCTTATGTTTCGGGTTCCCTGGATAAACGACGCCGGGGACGTGCAGATAAATCGCGGTTTCCGGGTTCAGTTTAACAGCGCCCTGGGGCCGTATAAGGGCGGTTTACGGCTGCACCCTTCGGTCAACCTCGGGATTATCAAGTTCCTTGGTTTTGAGCAGATCTTCAAAAACGCCCTTACGACAACGCCTATCGGCGGCGGAAAGGGGGGGAGCGACTTTGACCCAAAGGGAAAAAGCGACCGGGAAATCATGTGTTTCTGCCAAAGTTTTATGACGGAACTGTACCGGCATATCGGACCCGATACGGATGTACCGGCGGGGGATATCGGAGTCGGCGGACGGGAAATCGGTTTTCTGTTCGGGCAGTATAAAAAGATCACCAATACCTTCACGGGCGTTTTGACCGGAAAGGGGTTGAACTACGGAGGTTCTCTCGCCCGAAAAGAGGCGACCGGATACGGGCTGGTGTACTTTACCACCCGGATGCTTCAGGAAAGGGGGACCGGCTGGGAGGGAAAAACGGTGGTCGTTTCCGGTTCGGGGAATGTGGCCATTTACGCGATTGAGAAAGCCCAGGAACTGGGCGCACGGGTTGTCGCCCTGTCGGACAGTAACGGCTATATCTACGACCCGGAGGGCATCAAGCTCAATACCGTAAAAAGAATAAAAGAAGTGGAACGGGGCCGAATCAAGGAATACGCCGCGGAACATGCTTCGGCCAGGTATACCGAAGGCTGCGGGGACATTTGGGGTATTCCCTGCGATATCGCCCTCCCCTGCGCTACCCAAAACGAACTGGAACAGAAGGACGCGGAGCTTTTGCGGAACCATAAGTGTATCGCCGTCGCGGAAGGCGCCAATATGCCTTCGACTCCCGAAGCGGTGAAGGTTTTTCACGACGCGGGAATTGCTTTCGGGCCGGCCAAAGCCGCCAATGCCGGCGGCGTGGCGACCAGCGCGCTGGAAATGGCCCAAAATTCGATGCGTCTGAGCTGGCCTTTTGAGGAAGTGGATCAGCGCCTGCATCAGATTATGGACAATATTTACACCCAGTGTTTTTCCGCCGCCGAATCCTACGGGCTAAAAGGCAACCTCGTCGCCGGCGCGAACATCGCCGGGTTTTTGCGGGTGGCGGACGCAATGCTCGCCCAGGGAGTATAGCGCGGCGCGGCGGCGCGGGCGGCTTGCCGCCGAATCGGCTATTTCGTGTAACATTTTGCTTCCTGCCGCATGGAATCGGCATGGAGGTATATCGATCTGCCGCCCGCGCTTTGGCCGTTTTCAAGGACGATAACCGTATCCGCCCAGCGTGACTCGCCGGGGAGCAGATCGCGCAAATGGTTCGGCTGCTTATGAAAAAACTTTTCATTAAAACTGTTGCCTTCCCGTTCGGGGAACACGGCGAAATAAAGCATATCCATTTCCACCAGATCATTAAAAAAATGCGTTCCCAGTGACACATCCGGTACCAGCCCTTCATGCATAACGGCGAGTTCAACGATAACGGAAACATTTTTTATTTCACGGAACGTTACGGGAACTCCCATAGCGGGCGTTGATGTCCCCCACCTTCCGGGGCCCACGAGCATGATGGTGGGTTCGCTCTTTGACGCTGCCTGGGTAAGGCGTCCGACAAGGCGGGCAACCGCGTATCTGTCCTGCTCTCCCAGGCGGGTGTAGGATGCCGGGGAAACATAAATGAGACGGTCCACCTTTGTCGCAATGCTTTGTCCCACTATGGGCCCGTCGCTTTCCATAACCATATCGTCTTCGGGGATGGAGGCGGGCATAAGCCCCTGGTCGCCGCTTCCCATAAGGCGCACCTTAAAGGGACGGCATTGGACAAGATTAACCCGGTAAGCGCCGTCCTCGCCGAAATTAACGGTAAACTCCGTATCCACCGGGCTGTTATAGGCCGCCTGAAGCGTGGCAAACATGTCCCGCATTCTCCGTACAAAGTCCGTTCCGGCAAGGAGTCCGTTAAAAGTAAGACGCCAGGGGAACACGGCAATACCGGCTTCCTCCGCCCGGCGGAGCATTTCTTCGTCCTTTTCGGCAAAGACCGGGAGGAGCTTTTCCGGCAGGGAAGGAAAAACTTTTTTGATGGGGTAAGTCGAGAGGCGGTTGTTTTCAAGGTCCACCATATCCACATCCCTTTGGATGTACTTTAGGGAATCTTCCATGTTTTTTTCCGGATGCCTGTCGGGGGCGTTCAGCGCGACTATCCGTGTATAATCGTCATCAATTCTGTCCACCGCCCTGGTACCGAGTCCGAAGGCGAGACGCAGCATTCCCGCGTGGGGATCGATTGAAGCGTCCCAGACAAAAGGATTGTAGGAAAAACCAACTCCCGCCGCCGGCGGGAAAAAACAGTTTCCGTACCTGTCGCCGGAAACCCTTTGTACCAGCAGGGCCATCTGTTCGTCCTCGTACAGAAGCCCGTGGTGAAGGCGGTACATCAATGCCTCCGCGTCAAGGGAACTTGCGTATACCCTTCTTACAGCCGCAAGAAATTCCGAAAGCCGTTGATCCGGCGTCCCCTGATTCGCGCAAAAAACACTTTCGTATTTGCCGGAAAATGCGTTGCCGTAGCTGTCCTCCTGCAGGCTGCTGGACCGGACAATGATGGGAGACTGTCCGAAGTACTCCAGCATTTCCTGAAACTGGAGTACGATATAGTCGAGAAAATCTCCGCCCAGGATTCTCTTCCGCGCTATACCGGCTCTTTCCAGAATATCTTCCATACTTCCGGTTTTCCGGCGCAGCCACCAGCAGTCGTTATGAATAATATAGGTATAAAAAACATCGGAACCGATATAAAAAGAATCATGGGGTTCCAAAAACGTTTCCCATTCGGGATCGGATTTTTGCAGTATCTGCCGGGCAAGGAGAATCCCCCGCGCTTTGCCCCCGATAAGGCCCGACCCGATGAGCCGTTTCATAATATTGAGCAGAAAAGGCACGTCAAAGTATTCCTGGGCCAGGGCAAGGAAAGGTTTTTGACGGGTTATGATCATCCGCAGGAAAAGCTCAAAGTAAGGATCGAGCGCCGACGCCGGTTTTTCTCCTTTTTCCACCGCCGTCAAAAGCGTAACGGCGTCGTGGTAGCTCTGTGTCCAAACGCCGAAACGCTGAATCGTAAAATTGAGAAGGGGCCTGCTTATTGAGCCGATCACACTCGCCGTAACCGCGCTGTTTGTTACCGGTATAAACTCGTCCGCCTTTCGGACGTGGAGCGTGTACATGGTCGGCGAATACCGGTCTTCCACACGCTGGGGCTGAATATAGGTTGTATTGTTGTAGATATACACATCAATGATGATTTGTGCCGTTGTGTAAATGGTGTCCGTAGCGTGATTTGAATGGTACGCCTTGTATATGGCGAAATA
Organism: Treponema sp.; assembly: GCA_031270205.1. Lineage (GTDB taxonomy): Bacteria > Spirochaetota > Spirochaetia > Treponematales > Breznakiellaceae > WQXQ01. Next base: position 3,935 of record JAISYA010000059.1, on the reverse strand, counting down.
AGCCAGGGATTTAAGTTTCAGAACATAGGGACAAATGATAAGAAAAAAATTCGCCAGCATCCTGTCGGAGTACCAGTCGTTGGCAAGGCCGGAAAGGCAGTCCAGAACATACCAGGAATCCGCCGCCGTTTTTTCGATTATGTCCACTATTTCGGTAACAAATCTCTCGAAACCGATGGAAGGATTCAGTGTATATATATCAATCCCATCCTCTTGCGCAAGGAGCGGCTGATGTCCGGCAAAACGGAAATAGCCGACGCGTTTTCCCTCTTTACGGGCGGCTGCTGCGAGAGGAGGTACGAACTGGCTGTACTCCGCTATATCCTGCACATTCCATACAATGTTGTCGCCCGGCAAAATACCGTGCAGCAGTGAGTCCAATCCGGCAAGTCCTGTGGTATACATGTGAAATCTCCTGGCAGTTTGTTGCGCACAAAGGGGCGTCCCGGTCTACATTGACAAATCACGCGCTCATGGGGTGATGGTATCAGGTTTTGTTGTTTTTGGCGATCCCCAGGGGAGAAGCGCAACGGGCCGCCGGATTAGTATACCCAATAGCGCCGGGCAAGGCTGTACCCCAAAAGGGCAGGGGAACTATTCAGTCGCAGTGCGATTTCAGATTTTGAAACAAGCTCATTATTGTATTCTCAGGATCCCTTCGGCGTTTATTGACCATTCCTGATTTGTGAGCCGTGAAAGGAACAGGTCGTCGTGGCTGACCAGAAAAAGAGCGGCTTCAACTTCTTTAATGAGCATTTCTTCCAAAAGCCGTATGGAAGTTAGATCCAGATGGTTGGTCGGTTCGTCCATGATAATGAGAGAAGGGTTTGTCAAAACACCGCAGGCGATCATAAGTTTGCGTGCTTCACCGGGGCTGGGAAGAGCGGACTGGAGGAGGCTTGCGGGCGCGGAACCAAGACGGGAAAAACGCGCTATTATTTCACCCCTGGTTTTTTCGTCCTGTTTTTGAATCTCCTGGAGCAGTCCTTCTTCAACCGGAATCTCTTGGGGGAGATAGAGGGTGTCCAGATGCGGCGGCAGCTCCGCAAGTATGCGGCGGATAAGGGTTGATTTACCCGCGCCGTTGGGGCCGGTGAGGGCGATACGGCTTTGCGGGAGAATGATCAGTTCCGGGAAACGTAAAGAACGGCCTTCACCCAGGGAAATCTCGCCGGCAGGGCTGTGCCATAAAAAGTCCGCCCTGGCCTTTGCGCCCCGGAGCGTAAGTCCTTTCTTTTGTTCCCCGGTGGCCTGCGTTTTTTCCAGCGTCCGGTCGATACGGTTCACCCGGTTCTGCATGTTTTTGTAAAGCCTGGTTCCTGAAGCGTCTTTGCCGCTTAGTTTTGCCAGGTTGATTTTGCCTTTGGCGTCCCGGTCATTGGGATCGACCTGTTTTTTGGAAAGGCGGTTTTTGGCGCTTTCGGCCAAACGGCGGCGGCTGTCGGCTTCGGCTGCAAGACGGCCGCGTTCGTAGACCAGGGTTTGCCGGCGGCGGCGGCCGGCCAGGGCTTCACGTTCTTCCTCTGCCATACCCTGGGATATGCCGCCGGGACGCATAACCGCGCTGCCGCCGTGGATAAAAAGGCAGTTTCCGCAGAGCCGGTCAAGCAGCGCCCGGTCATGACTGACCAGAAGCCCGATACCACGGTATTCTTCAAGATTCGCGGCAATAAGATCCCGTCCGTCCCTGTCCAGGTGGTTGGTAGGTTCATCGACAGCCAAAAGCGGGGGATTTTTCCACAGGGCTATACCGAGCTGTACCCGCTTGCGTTCGCCGTGGCTTGCTGTGTCCCATCTGCCCATAAAACCCGCATTGATCCTGAGACGGTTCATAAGACGGTCGGCATCGGGATCGCCGGAATAAAAAAAATCTTCCCATGAGCCGGGGGGATAATCGGTGCGCTGGGGGCAGTATATTCCCCCGTCTCCCCGGATACTTCCCGCCGAAGGGGTTTCAAGACCCGCGGCCAGAAGAAGCAGCGTGGTTTTGCCCGCGCCGTTATCGCCGCTTATACCAGTCCAGCCTAAAGGAAACTGGGCGTTGATATTTTCCAACACCGGCTTTATTGAAGAAGGGTAAGAAAAAGATACGTTGTTAAAAGATAAAAAACACGCCATGGAACCTCTGTAATGTACCCGGTACATAGTGTCTGTCCATAATAGACACATTATAGACTCGGATCATAGGTCCGCTACTACCTTGGATTCAATGAGCAGGTCAAAGGCCGCTTTCAAAGCCCTGCCCGTAACGCGCGCGGGCTATTGCATAAATTTGCCGTATCGACTACAATAGTTCCATGTGCTTGACAATATCCGGATATAAAGACAAAAAAGCCGCCACGGCGTCCGGCGTCCGGCGTCCGGCGTCCGGCTCATATTATACAAACAACAGGCCGGAGCGTCTGCTATACAACACCTGAAATAGCCGATTTTTTCTCTTTTTATCAACCCCCTCTCAAATTATCTCAAATTTACCCGTTTAGAGGCAAAAACAAGCCGTTGGTAACTACTTCCGGCTTGTCGGTAACTACTTTTATCCCATTGGCAGCTGCTTCCGGCTTATCGGTAACTACTTTTATCCCGTTGGCAGTTGCTTCCGGTTCATCAGTAACTACTTTTGTCCCGTTGGCAGTTACCTCCGGCCCATCGGTAACTACTTTTGCCCTGCCGGTAATTACTTCCGGCATATACCCGCATAACCATACATAAAGGAGAAAAAAATGGCGCATTATACCGACTGGCTCCCGACAACACGGGATGGACAATTAGCAATGGCGAAGGACTGGCACAGCGTTGCCGGGACCGCCGCCGCGTGGGGCATCCCCGCCGCCGTCTTGACGGACCTGGGAACCCGTATCCAGACGGCGGAAGCCGCCCTAACCACGGCCAAAAACGAGACCACCCGCACCCCTGTGGCAACGGCGCAGTGCAGGGCCGCGTTTGACGAGATGATCGCCGCCATGAGGGACATGAAACGGCGCTACTTCCTTACCCCGCCCCTCATGGAAGCGGACTACATCGCCCTGGGCCTCAAGCCCCATGACGCAACGCCGACCCCAATCGGCCCGCCCGCCGCGCAGGTAACGGTAGAAACCTTCCTGGTGGGACGGCACGAACTGGGAGCAAAAATCATCTACGTTACCGGAAGCGCGGCCGACCCCGCAAACAAAGGCTACCGTATCTGGTACACCGTCATACCGCCGGGCGAAACGCCCCCCGCCGATCCCGATGATTTACGCAAGTCATTTTTCACCAAGCGGAAGAAGGACGTAATCGAGTTTGACTTTGGGGACAGCGGGAAGACGGCGTATTTTGCGGTGCAAATAGAGAACGACGGCAAGAAAGGCCCCTGGGGGCCATTGGTTTCCGCGCTTATCCCATGAATTAAACGGATATGCGGTACGCGCATGAACAGCGTACAAACGCGGAAAGCGTTCCATAAACGCGGTCGTTGGCTGTGGGAACCGTAGCAGGAAAGACGGCGTATACGGAGGGTTCGTATACACCGTAGTTATGTGCAATTTTTCTTGCCTTTTTTGGCAAAAATATATTGACAAATAATATTTAGGAGTATATAATAATCCACTAGTGTCCAAAATAGAACAAGCAAGTAATTGAAAAACCTCAACTCCTAGTGTAGAATGATGAAGTTATCACACTAAACCACCTAAAAAAGAAGTTTGAGGTATGAATAAGCTTAACACAATCCTGGGACAATTGCTAGCCCTGGTTTCGAGATCTCGTTTTGAAAAGTTGGTTCAGCAGCATAAATCCGAGTATAAATCGAAAGGGCTGCGAAGCTGGACGCAGTTTGTGGCTATGCTTTTCGGGCAGATGTCGGGGCAGCATGGGCTGCGAAGCATAGAAACCGGAATGAACAGTCAGAGAAACAGTTTTTATCATTTGGGAATAGATGAAAACACGGAAGTGAAGCG
>JAISYA010000243.1 GCA_031270205.1 Treponema sp. | reverse complement strand
AAAGTCAGGGTTTGTACCAACGAACCTTCGTGTTCCGTGTGGTTAAATTCGCTCCCTGTCCCGAAGCGGTTACGCCTCCGCGGCCGCCGGCTCTGATACGCTTACCGTTTTTTTGCCGTGCTTGATGGCGGCCCTGCATATTTTGCATACCTTGACTTTTGCCCCGCCGGCTTCCTGTTCGTAGAGAATCTTCACATTATTCCGGCCGCAGACCGGGCAGATACCCCGGCCATGGGCGACTTGATCACAAATCCCCTTGCCTCTGCGCGCTTTCGACATCTATTTCCCCTTATCTACAGCATTTTGTTGCGCTTCGCGCATTAATCCCCAAAAATCGCCTCTTGGCGATTTTTTGCCCCGCAAACTGCCGGGCTGCCGGGCTGCTTTAGCAGCAAGCAGCCTCTTGATTGAGGATTTTTTTGCGCTTTCCTGAAAAATTGCAAAAAATCCACAAGCGCGACAGGCTGCTAGCTTTCGCTTCTTTTTTTCTTCGCTTTTTTGGCGCTTTCGCCGGTATCAAGTTTGTAATCTACCAGTTCCAGAATCACCATTTCCGCGGCATCCCCGGCCCGTTCGCCGAGCTTAATGACGCGGGTATAGCCGCCGTTCCGTTCCTTCATCCGCCGGGCGATGTCGGTAAACAACTTGGCTACAATACCCTCATCAAAAAGGCGGCTTGAGACAATGCGCCGGTTGTGAACCGAGTCTTCTTTGGCGCGGGTGATCAGTCTTTCCGCGCTTCTGCGTATTTCCAGGGCCTTGGCCTTGGTAGTTTTGATCCGCTCATGCCTGAAAAGGCTCGTTACCATGTTGCGGTGCAGGGCCTTGCGGTGAGCGGCCATTCGTTCCAGGGGGTTAAATCCTCTTCTATGCTTCATCTTCTGCTTCCTTTTGGGGCGGCGGCGGTGGTGGCGGTAGAGGCTGCGAAGGCGCCACACGGACCGCGTTTTTGAGGGCGCTCAGGTCGGTAATCCCCAGGCCCAGGTTCCACTCGTTGAGTTTCTCCTTGATCTCCTGGAGGGATTTCTTCCCAAAGTTGCGGGTCTTGGCGATATCGTCCTCGGTTTTCCGTGTCAGTTCCCCGATGGTTTTTATGTTGGCGTTCTTGAGGCAGTTTGACGAACGTACCGAAAGCTCAAGCTCCTCCACAGGGGTGTTGAGAATCGCCGTGATACGCTCGTTGTTTTCATCTGTGTCGTCGTCAAGTCCCTGGTTGTTTTCATCAAAACTGATAAAGACGGAGAAATGATCCTTGGCGATCTTCGCAGCCTCGGCGAGCGCGTCATCCGGCCTGACAGTGCCGTCGGTCCAAATGTCAAGCACGAGCTTGTCATAATCGCTCCGCTGGCCTACCCTGGTCGGCTCCACGGCGAATTTAACTTTTTTTACCGGCGAAAAAATCGCGTCCAGCGGAATGGTCCCGATAACTTCCACATAGCGCTCGTTCACTTCCGAAGGCACATAGCCCCGGCCAAGGTCGATTTGAACCTCAAGCTCAAGCCTGGCGTCGTCCGTCAGGGACATAATGTGCTGGCCGGTACTGAACACTTCCACTTGTCCGGGCCGGGCAAAATCATCGCTCATCACATCTTTCTTGCCGGACCATTCGTAGAGCAGTATGTCCTGCTCAAGATCATCGGAAAGTTTCAGGCGTATCTGCTTGAGGTTGTTGATCACCTCCAGGGTATCCTCTACGATATTCGGAATCTCCTCGAACTCACTGGAAACGCTGTGGGCGGTTCCCGTGGGGTCGTATGAGGTAACCTTGATAGCGGTAATGGCATATCCCTGAATTGAGGAAAGGAGGACCCTGCGCAGGGTATTACCCACTGTCATGCCGAAACCCGGCTCGAAGGGAGAAGCGATGAACTGACCATAACCGGAATGAAGCTCACCATGCTCAAAGATAATACCTTTGGGACGCTTGAATCCTTTTAGAAGGTTCTTACGGGCCATGAGAACTCCTTATTTAGAATAGTATTCAATAATCATCTGTTCCTTTATATCTCCAAGATCGGTGATGTCGCTGCGCCGGGGCACGGCAAGGAACTTTCCTTTCATTGCGTCAGGATCAAGGGAAAGCCAGGGCATGGCCCCGGACTTGCCGTATTCCTTTAACGCATCCTTAATAACCATCATGCCGCGGCTGCCTTCGGCGATGCTAATCTCATCCTCCGCTTTTACCAGATAAGAGGGTATCGAAACTTTTTTGCCGTTGACCAGCACATGACCGTGGAGCACAATCTGCCGGGCCTGGCTTCTGGAGGAAGCGAAGCGGAGCCGGTACACCACGTTATCAAGCCGCCGTTCCAGCAGCACAAAAAGGTTCTCGCCGGTAATGCCGGGCATGCGCAGCGCCCGTTCAAAAAACAGGCTGAACTGTTTTTCCTGCATGCCGTAGATTCTTTTGAGCCTTTGCTTTTCCCTAAGCTGCACGCCGTAATCGGAGCGCTTTCCGGGCCGGGCCTTGGGATCTTTTCCGGGGGCGGCCCGCTTTTTATTGATGGGACATTTATCGCTTTTGCAGCGGTCCCCCTTAAGCATCAGTTTTTTCTGTTCAACCCGGCACATTCTGCATACGGGGCCGGTATATCTTGCCATATCTTTCTCCCTTACTATGCGGCGCCGTTAGATACGGCGGGTTTTTCTCGGCCTGCAGCCGTTATGCGGAATGGGGGTAACGTCATTTATCGACTTGACCTTGATACCCAGCGCCCCAAGCTGCCGGATAGCCGATTCCCTGCCGATACCGGGACCTTTCACGTACACATGCACTTCCCTAAGGCCCGCCTGCATCGCTTTTTGGGCGGCGGTCTCGGTTACGGTCTGGGCCGCAAAGGGGGTAGATTTTTTCGCGCCCCTGAAACCGTGTCCGCCGGAACTTGCCCATGAAACGGTGTTCCCCATGAGGTCGGTAATGGTAACAATCGTATTGTTGAAAGTCGCCTGAATATACACGTTGCCTTCGTATACCGATTTTTTCTCTTTCCGTTTTTTCGTACTCGCAGCCACTCAATCCTCCAACTATTTCTTCTTTCCGGCGACCGTTTTCTTTTTGCCCTTGCGGGTGCGGGCATTGGTCCTGGTCCGCTGGCCCCGGAGGGGCAGTCCCTTGCGGTGCCGCAGCCCCCGGTAACAGCCGATGTCCATAAGCCGCTTGATATTCAGGGCTATTTCGGTGCGAAGGCGGCCTTCCACCTTATAGTCGCTTTCAATAATCTGCCGCAGCCCGTTGAGTTCTTCCTGGGTTAGATCATTGATAAGCCGCATGGGATCGATTTTCGCCTTTTGGCAAATCTCGTCCGCGCTGGGCCTGCCGATACCGTAAATGTAAGTCAAAGCGATGTTTACGTGTTTATTCGGGAGGTCAATCCCCACAAGACGCGCCATAGTTACCTCTTACCCCGCACAAACGGCCGGCCGCACATAATCGAATATGAACACAATTTCATAAGCTCTCCTAGCCCTGTTTTTGTTTATGCTTTGGATTTTGACAAACGATACGGATGATCCCGTTTCGTTTAATCACCTTGCACTTATCGCAAATGGGTTTCACGCTGGTCCTGACTTTCATCTTTCATAATCTCCTAAATCTTCAAATTCGTCAATTGCGGCGGTTTCAAAATTGGACGCTTTGAAACTGCCTCACTATTATAAATTGCGGCCTCTCAGCCGCCCCTTTTTGGTCAGGCCCGAATGATGGTGCATTTTCAGCAGCCCCTCGACCTGACTCATGGTATCCAGGTCAACGCCTACCAGGATGAGGAGGCTGGTACCGCCCATAAGGTATGAAATTGACGAAGGAAAGTTAAAGGCCCACTGAATAAAAGTCGGAATGACCGCGATTAACGCCAAATACAGTGAGCCGGGCAGTACAATGCGGTTCAAAATCCTGGTGAGGTATTCCTCAATCCGCTCGGTCCTGATCCCCGGAATGGAGCCGCCGTTTTCCCTAATCTGCTTCGCGATTTCTATGGGGTTAAGGCTCACCTGGGTGTAGAAATAGGCGAAGAAGATTATCAATAAAATGTAGAGTACGTTGTAGAGGGTTCTCTGGGGACTTAGCACCTGCGCCACTCTGGCAAGCCAGGCAACGTTGCCGCCGACAGTGGTAGCGATCTGCAGGGGGAAAGTGAGTATAGATGAGGCAAAGATAACCGGAATAACGCCCGAAGGGTTGATTTTGAAGGGGATGTAGGTATTCTGCGCCCCATACATCTTCCTTCCCACTACCCGCTTGGCGTAATTCACCGGTATCTTCCGCTGTCCCTGCTGTTCAAACACAACCAGGGCGACTACCGCCACAAACATCACAAAGACCACTATCACAAAAACCAGGTTAAGATCGCCGCTCCGCACCCTGCCCACCAGTTCCCACACCGCCTGGGGCAGCCTGGCTACGATACCGGCAAAGATCAAAAGGGAAATGCCGTTGCCAATTCCCCGCCTGGTGATCTGCTCGCCTATCCACATGAGAAACATGGTTCCGGTGGTGACGGTAAGCATGGCGATAAGCGTAAAGGGAACAATGCCGATACTGAGCAGATTCTCCACGCTACGGGAGATGCTCTGGGCGTACTGCGTAACGGCAAAAGACTGGATAAGGCAGACCGCCACGGTTCCGTAGCGCTGCCATGCCTGTATCTTCTTGCGGCCCCCCTCTTCCTGGGATATCTTCTTGAGGCTGGGAAACACGATAAGCAAAAGCTGCATAATAATCGACATGGAGATATAAGGCATGATCCCCAGCATGAACACCGAAAAATTCGAGAAAGCGCCGCCGGCAAAGAAGTCCAGGTAGTCAACGATGGGATTTCCCGAATTTGCCTGGGAAAGGAAGTAGGCTGAAAGTTCCCGGACATTGATTCCCGGTATGGGCAACACCGCGCCGATTCTGAACACCACCAGCATAGCGGCGGTAAACAGGATGCGCTCCCTGAGCTCCTTTACTCTGAAAATGCCGATTAAGGGATTAGCCATTGATTATTTCCCGTCCGCTTTTTTCGCCGCTTCGCTGACTGTTATGTCGCCGCCGGCTTTTTCGATCTTCTCTTTTGCCGGGGCCGAAACCGCGGCAACCCTAAAGCTGAGTTTCTTGGTCAACTCTCCGTTTCCAAGGACCTTCACCGGCGCGGAACCCTTGATGAGTCCCTTCTTAAAAAGGGAAGCGGGGTCTACCGTTTCGGAGGCCTCATACCGCTTCTCAATTTCGCCGAGGTTGACGATCTGCCACTCCTTTTTGAAGGGGTAATTGGAAAAACCCCGGCGGGCAAGCCGCCGGTACAGGGGCATCTGCCCGCCTTCAAAACCGATGTATGTCTTGCCCCCGGAACGGGACTGCTGTCCCTTGTTCCCTTTGCCGGCAGTTGTACCCCGGCCGGAGCCCTGTCCACGGCCCAATATCCGCTTCCGCTTGTTGGCGCCGGCGGGGGCGTGCAGGTTAAAATCGTGCATTCATCTCTCCTTGTAGTTTTCGCAAGAAAACCACGCTCAAACTCCCTTAGGAGTTTGAAACCTCCTCCACCGATACCAGGTGGGATACCGCTTTTACCATTCCCAAAATCGCCGGGCTTGCTTCCTGCTCCGCGCTTGAGCCGATTTTGCGCAGGCCCAGCGAACGAACTGTGGCGCGCTGTTTGGGAAGGACGCCTATTGTGCTTCTTACGAGGCGGATTCTTATTTTCGCCATGTTAACCCCACAGTTCATTCAGGGACTTGCCCCGGTTTTGCGCTATGGCCTTGGCGTCCATCAGCTTGCTGATGCAATCGAAGGCCGCCTTGACCACATTGTACTGACTTGACGCGCCGATGGACTTGGACAGCACGTCGGTAACGCCCCCGGCTTCCATGATCGCCCGCACCGGGCCTCCCGCGATGATGCCGGTTCCCGAACAGGCCGGCTTGAGCAGTACCCGCGAAGCCTTGAAAAGGCCGGTTACCTCATGGGGAATGGTGCCGTTCTTCACCGGCAGTTTCACCATATTGCGCTTTGCCTTGTCGATGCTCTTGCGGATTGCCTCGGAAACATCGTTGGCTTTACCGAAGCCGTAGCCCACACTGCCTTTCCGATCACCGATTACGGTAAGGGCCGAAAAAGAAAAACGCCTGCCGCCCTTAACGACCTTGGCTGTGCGGTTGAGCTTTACCAGCTTTTCGACAAATTCTTTTTCCCCGGAGTCCCGGTCACGGTCGCGTCCGCGATCCCTGCCCCGGCGGCCGTCTCCCCGGCCTCTTCCTTCAGCGTGACCGGCAGCGCCGCCCGCGTTAGCCCCGCTGCCCGCGTTGGCTTCATTAACACCGTTAACCGCGACTTCTGTCTGCTCTGCGTTTTCCATTCCGCCCCCGGGAGTTTGTTGCGCTCCGCGCATTATAACCTCCAAAAATCGCCCTCAGACGATTTTTTACCTTACAAACTGCTAAGCTGCTTTAGCGGCAAGCAGTCCATTAACCGGGGATTTCTTTGCGTTTTTCCTGAAAGACCGCAAAAAAATCCACCGCACAACAGGCTGCTAGAACTGAACCCCGGCTTTCCGGGTTCCGTCGGCCAAAGCCTTTATCAAACCGTGATACAAATATCCGTTCCGATCAAAAACCACGGACGTAATATTCTTTTCAATGAGCCGCTTGCCCATTATTTCGCCAAGCTGGCCGGCGCCTTCAAGATCCGCCTTGATATTCCTGAGATCCTTTTCCAGCGTGGAAGCGGACGCCAGGGTATGCCCTTTAGAATCGTCGATGATCTGAATCGAGATTCTGCGGTTGCTTCGCGTAACGGTCATCCGGGGCCGCTCCGCCGTACCGGATATCCGCTTGCGAACATGAACCTTTCTTTTAAGCCGTTTCCTGTCTTTTTCAAGCATCTTTCGCAGCATAGTCACACCCTATTTAACGCCGGATTTTCCGACTTTCCTTCTGATTTTTTCATCCTCATAACGGATGCCCTTGCCTTTGTACGGTTCGGGGAGCCTGAGCTTGCGGACCTGGGAAGCGAATTCCCCTACCCGCTGCTTGTCGATGCCGCTCACCGTAACCTTGCCGCCGGCGTCGGCGCTTACCGAAAGGTCATCGGGGATGCCCACAAAAATGTCGGTAGAATAGCCAAGGCTCATGGAGAGAATCTTTCCCTGCACCTCGGCGCGGTAACCGACGCCGGTGATGATCAGCGACTTCGTAAAGCCGGTTGAAACCCCCGTCACCATGTTGTTGAGGAGGTTCCGGTACAGGCCGTGGAAAGCCTTGGTCTGCTTTTCTTCGTTGGCCCGGCTGACAACTATTTCCTCTCCCTTGTCCTCAAAACTGATGACCGGGTGGTACTTCTGGGTTAATTTTCCTTTGGGGCCTTCTACGGCCATTACCCCGTTTACGAAGGTAACTTTGACTTCCTTAGGAATTTTAACCGGTATTTTTCCGATACGCGACATGTTTTCCCTCTTACCACACGGTACAGATGATTTCGCCGCCGACTTGTTTGTCGGCCGCTTTTTTCCCGGTAGTTACCCCCTGAGACGTGGAAACGATCAGGGTTCCGTAGCCGTTAAAAACTCTCGGCATATTTTTATAGCCCATGTACACACGACGGCCAGGTTTCGACACCTTTTCAATGCCGTGAATAATCGGGGCGGTTGCATCATCGTATTTAAGGAAAACCCGGATCACGCTTCCGCCCTCCTGGTTCGTCTTCTTAAAATTTTTGATATACCCTTCGGTCTTCAGGATCTTGACAATCTCAAGTTTCAGTTTGGAGGTGGGGATATCAACCTTTTCATGCTTTGCCATTCCGGCGTTCCGGATTTTAGTCAGCATGTCCGCAACGGGATCAGATACGCTCATCCTGTTCTCCTACCAGCTCGATTTGGTTACGCCGGGAATAAGCCCTTCGCTCGCAAATTTGCGGAAACAAAGACGGCACATTTCATATTTCCGCAGATAGCCCCTTGGCCGTCCGCAGATCCGGCAGCGGTTAACCTTCCTCGTTTTATATTTAGGCGTCCGCAGCGCCTTGATAATCATCGCTTTTCTTGCCATGCAATCTCCTCCCTTATTTCCTGAAGGGCATGCCGAATTTGCTAAGAAAGGCCTTCGCCTCCGCGTCGGTCTTTGCCGTCGTCACAATGACGATGTTCAATCCGGCCACCTTTTCGATTTTATCAAAATCAATCTCCGGAAAAATGATCTGTTCCTGAATGCCCAGGGAATAGTCCCCGTGACCGTCAAATGCGTTCTGGCCGACGCCCCTGAAGTCCTTGACACGGGGAAGGGCCACATTCACCAGCCGATCAAGAAACTCGTACATCATCGCCCCCCTCAGGGTAACTTTGGCGCCGATTTCCTGGCCTTCGCGGATCTTGAAATTCGCTATACTCTTGCGGGCCTTGGTCTTTACCGCTTTCTGCCCGGTGATCTGGGTAAGGGTATCAATGGCCGCGTCGAGCAGCTTTTTATTTTGCAGGGCCTCCCCTACGCCCATGCTTACCACGATTTTTTCCAGCCGGGGTGTTTGCATGGGCGACTTGTAGCTGAACTCCTTAAACAACTCCGGAGCGATTTGTTCATTGTAAATCTTCTTGAGCCGGGGCACATAGTTACTCATTACAGCGCCTCCCTGCATTTTTTACAGATCCTGATTTTAGCGGTCCCTTCCTGCTTATAGCCGATCCGGGTGGGGCCGCATTTTTTACAGACGATCATCACGTTGGAACTGTGAATCGCCGCCTCAATCTCGGCAATACCGCCCCGGTCCTGTTGGTTCCGGCGCTTCTGCGCCTTTTTGACAATATTCGCACCCTCGACAAGCAGCCGGTCCTTGTCGCGGAGTATCTTGAGAATCCTCCCCCGCTTGCCCTTGTCTTTGCCGGCGATGATCTCGACAGTATCTTCTTTCTTCAGTTTGAATTTATGCGCTGCTTCAGCCATCTTTATTTCTCCTAAAGAACCTCAGGGGCGAGGGACACGATCTTCATAAAAGCGCCCTTTTCCCGTAGTTCCCGGGCTACCGGCCCGAAGATACGTTTTCCCTTGGGATTCAACGCGCCGTCTATAATGACGCAGGCGTTGTCATCAAAGCGTATATAAGTGCCGTCGGGGCGGCGGTATTCCTTATGGGTACGCACCACCACCGCTTTTTCCACCGTGCCCTTTTTGATTGTCGATGTGGGCAGGGCGGTTTTTACCGCAACCACGATAATATCGCCAATCCCCGCATATCTGCGGCGGCTGCCGCCCAGCACTTTGATACACTGCACGGTTTTGGCTCCTGAATTGTCCGCCACATTCAGGAAGGTTTCCACTTGTATCATTTTCCCTAATTCCCCTTATTTGGCGCGATCGAGGATCTCCACGAGTTTCCAGCATTTTTCTTTGCTGATGGGCCGGCACTCGATCACACGGACCCGGTCGCCGGTCTTCGCGTCATTGGTCTCGTCATGGGCTTTCACCTTTTTGACCCGCTTGACATATTTCTTGTACAGCGGATGCAGGGCGAGGGTTTCAATGGAGACCACAATGGTTTTGTCCATTTTGTCGCTCTTCACGATTCCCACAAACTCTTTTTTCCCGCTTTTTGCCTTAACTGCCTGCTCTGCCATTACTTAGCCTCCGCCGCTGCCGCGGCTGTGTCCGCCTGCTTCCTGTCCGCAATTTCCTGCGCGTGAATAAGGGTGTTGAGCCGGGCGATCTGCCGGCGCATTGTGCGCTTTTGCAGAGGATTATCCACATGGCCGATGACTACCTGGAAGCGGAATTCCATGTACTTCTTTTTCAACTCGTCCCGTTTGGCCTTGAGTTCCGGAAAGGAAAGGTTCTTGAATGAATTTTTCATCACCGCGCCTGCCTAAGCCCCGATTTCCATGTCGGAACGGGCAACAAATTTTGTTTTGATGGGAAGTTTGGCTCCCGCCAGCACCATCGCCTCTTCGGCGAGTGTCCGGTCGATACCGCCGCCCAATTCAAACATAACGGTCCCCGGCTTTACCACCGCCACCCAGTATTCGGGGGCGCCTTTTCCCTTGCCCATGCGGGTTTCCGCGGGCTTCTTGGAATAGGGCTTGTCGGGGAAAATGCGAATCCATATCTTCCCGCCGCGCTTTATATGACGGTTCAGGGCGATACGGGCCGCCTCTATCTGCCGGTTGGTGATCCACATCCGGTCCATCGCAACCAGGGCATAATCACCGAACACCACGGTGTTGCAGCGAGTGGCGTTTCCAGGCATATTGCCCCGCTGCACTTTGCGGCGCCTTACACGTTTCGGACTCAGCATAACTAATTACTCCTCGCGGGCGCCCGTTCCCGCCGCTTGCGGACCAGCGCGCCGGCGTCTTCCTTCTGTTCCCTGCCGAACTTCATGCCGTTGTACACCCAAACCTTTACCCCGATGGAGCCGAAGGTGGTGTGGGCTTCCGCGAAACCGTAGTCAATGTCCGCCCTCAGGGTGTGCAGGGGAATCCGCCCTTCTTTGGCCTCTTCAGTACGGGACATTTCCGCGCCGCCGAGCCGTCCCGAAAGCCGGACCTTGACGCCCTGGGCGTTGCCCTTCTTGATCGCGTTGGTAATGGCCTGCCTCATGGTCCGCCTGAAACTGGACCGGGCCAAAAGCTGCCGGGCGATGTTCTGGGCGATGATCTGGGCGCTGTTGTCGGCGTTCCGCACTTCTTTAATCTTGATCTGTATCTTCTTGCTGACGATCTTTTGCAGGCCGGAACCGATCTTTTCGATATTGGCGCCCTTGACCCCGATGATAACACCGGGCCGGGCGGTATGAATCGTGATCGTGATCCGCTGTGGATGCCTGATGATCTCAAGTTCGGCAATGTCGGCGCCCCTGGTTTCGGGCATATCCATGATGAGCTTGCGAAGTTTCAGGTCTTCATGAAGGGTGTTGGCGTATTCTCTAGGATCAACATACCACCGGGAACCCCAGTTTTTGTTAATACCGACCCGCAGCCCTATCGGGTTTACTTTCTGTCCCATTATTTCTCCGCCTTCTTGGCAGCAACCTTGCCGGAACCGGTCTTATTGCCGGAATTTACGGTTTCATCGACTACCACGGTGATGTGGCACATCCTTTTCAAAAGCATATCCGCCCGTCCTCTGGCGCGGAACCATACCCGCTTGAGCCGGGGCCCCTCGTCAACAAATATATCCCGCACATAGAGCATGCCCTCGTCAAGCTGCTTGTTGCCGCTGAGGGCGTTGGAAGCGGCGGACTTTACCGTCTTGCGGATAAGCCGCGCCCCCTTGTGAGGCATGTTTTCCAGAAGGGAAATCGCCTCGGGATAGGGCTTGCGGCGGATAAGGTCCGCCACAGGCCGGATCTTGAAGGGAGAAGCGATGAGGTATTTGCTGACCGCCCTGTAACCGTACTTCGTTTCCATACATCTACCTGCTTATTTCGAGGCGGCTTTCTTGTCCGAGCCGGCATGCCCCCGGAATATCCGGGTGGGGGAAAACTCGCCAAGCTTGTGACCGACAAGGTTCTCCGTGATATACACGGGAATCCAGGTTTTGCCGTTATAGACGGAGATAGTCCCACCCACCATTTCGGGAATGATGGTAGAACACCGGGAATAGGTTTTGATCATCCTCCGCTCCCCGGACTTGCTCAACTCCAGCACCTTTTTATACAGGCTCTTCTCAATGAAGGGCCCTTTCTTAATGGACCTTGACATCCGTATCTCCTACTTCTTCCTGCCGCGGCTGACAATAAACCGCGAGGAAGGTTTGTGCTTGCTCCGGGTCTTGAAGCCCTTGGTAGGCTGTCCCCAGGGGGTAACCGGGTGAATGCCCTTGCTCTTGCCCTCACCGCCGCCATGGGGATGATCCACGGGGTTCATAACCATACCGCGCACGGTGGGACGGATACCCAGCCAGCGCTTGCGGCCGGCTTTACCCAGGGTCACGTTCATGTGATCCTCATTGCCCACCGTGCCGATGGTGGCGCGGCACTTTTTGAACACCATGCGCATTTCGCCTGAAGGCAGCTTGACGGTAACGTAGTCCCCTTCTTTGGCGGCAATCAGCGCCCCGCCGCCGGC
Source organism: Treponema sp. (assembly GCA_031270205.1). Taxonomy (GTDB): domain Bacteria; phylum Spirochaetota; class Spirochaetia; order Treponematales; family Breznakiellaceae; genus WQXQ01. The sequence continues at coordinate 19,975 of JAISYA010000243.1, read as the reverse complement.
GGAACGCACCATCTGCCCGCCCTTTCCCAGGGTAAGCTCGATGTTATGCACCGTAAAGCCCAGGGGAATATTTTCCAGGGGCAGCGCGTTACCCGCCTCAATGGGCGCGTTGGGACCGCTCATAACGGCGGCGCCGACTTTAAGGCCCCTGGGGGCGATAATGTAACGCTTTTCGCCGTCAACGTAGTGAACAAGGGCGATATTTGCGCTCCGGTTGGGATCGTACTCAATGGTAGCGACTTTGCCGGGAACGCCGATCTTGTCACGCTTAAAGTCGATATCCCGGTAGCGGCGTTTGTGTCCGCCGCCCTTGTGCCACACGCTGATCCTGCCGTTAGAATCGCGTCCGGCTTTTTCGGGCCGGCCCGAAACCAGGGATTTCTCCGGCTTTACCCCTTTGCTAAGCTCCGAGTAATCCAGGCTGGTCCATTGCCGCATCCCCGCGGTAATCGGTTTATATGTTTTTATCCCCATGATTTCCCCTACACGCCCTCAAAGATGCCGATCTTCTCGTCCTTGGGAAGCCGTACAATGGCTTTTTTCCAGGTCGAGGTATAACCCGCGCGGTTCCGCTGCCGTTTGGGCTTGCCGCCCACCACCATCACCGTACAGGCAATGGGATGCACATTGAAGAGGCGGCGTACCGCTTCTTTAATCTGAATCTTGTTTGCCGCCGGATCTACCTTGAACACGTACTTTCCCTGTTCACGCAGCAGGTTCGCTTTTTCTGAAAGCACCGGTTCCACCAGTATGTCTTCGTAAATCATTCGCCGGCCTCCTCAGCCTTTTCTCCGTAAAAATCGTTAAGATTTTTCGCGGCTGTTTCCAGCATCAGCACCTGCCGGCCGTAGAACAGGTCGTGCGCCCGCAGGCGGTTATAGGAAAGATAACTCAGCCAGGGGATATTCGCGGCGGCCCGTTTGATCTTGGGATCATCGTCTTTCAGGACAAGCACCGTCCGCGTACCGGGGTTAAAGCTGCCAAGCAGGCCCGCAAGATCGCGGGTCTTCCCCGATTCAATTGAAAAGTCTTCGACTATTTTTAAGGTGTCGCTTTGGGCTTTCAGGCTTAAAATGGTTTTAATCGCCTGGCGCTTGGCTTTCTTGGGCATGGAGTAGGAAAAATCACGCGGTTTTGGCCCGAACACTACGCCGCCGCCGACCATCACCGGGGATTTTTTATCGCCCCGCCGGGCGCGGCCCGTACCCTTTTGCTTGTAGGGCTTGGCGTTGGAACCGTGGACTTCGCCGCGGTCTTTGGTGCTGGCGTTTCCCTGCCGTTTGTTGGCGAGTTCATTATTGATGGCGTACCAAATCAGGTCCCCGTTGATCGGAAGGCCGAAAACGCTTTCTTCCAGCTCAATGGTCCGCAGTTCTTTGCCGTCTTTTGAATACACTGTACAGTTCATTGCTTTCCCCGCTACTTCTTTACCGCGGCCCGGACAAACACAAGGCCCTTGTTGACGCCGGGAACAGCGCCCCGAACCATAATGAGCTGCTTTTCAGGGTCCATCTTTACCACCCGCAGGCTGAGAACCGTTACTTTTTCGCGGCCCATGCGGCCCGGCAGCTTCACGTTCTTGAAGGTTTTACCCGGATAGGTTGACTGCCCGGTGGAACCCGGCTCGCGGTGAAATTTGGAACCGTGGGTCTTGCGCCCGCCGCCAAAACCGTAGCGTCTCATAACGCCCTGAAAACCTTTGCCCTTGGAAATACCGGAAACGTCCACATAGCGGACACCTTCCAGCGTTTCCACCCCCAGGGAATCCCCCACGGCGACTTCTTTTTCAAAGTCCCGCAGTTCCCGAATCCGCTTTTTGGGGGCGATATTCTCCGGGAATTGGCCGGCGTAGGGCCTGGTTACCCGGTTTTTCTTCGCGTCGTCCACACCGACCAGCACGGCCCTGTAGCCGTCTTTTTCCTCTGTCTTTTGGGCGATGACGATACTCGGGTCAACCCGCATCACCGTTACCGGCGTAAGGTTGCCCCCATCATCAAAGACCTGCGTCATGCCCACTTTTTTGGCCAAAAGCCCTAACATCGCATAACTCCTAGACCGCTTTCCAACGGCCGTTTTCAACGCACGCTATTCCGAGGTCCCCGGAACCGTCTGCGCTCAGAAACAGAAACAAATCAACGTTATTGCTTGATCTCCACGTCCACGCCGGCGGGGAGTTCCAGCTTCATCAAAGAATCCATCACCTCGGAAGAGGGATTGATAATATCAATTAACCGTTTATGGGTCCGCATCTCAAACTGTTCACGGCTCTTCTTGTTCACGTGGGGCGAACGAAGCACCGTTACTTTGTTGATGGAGGTGGGAAGCGGGATGGGGCCGGTAACCCTCGCCCCCGCTTTCTGCACCGCCTGCACAATCGATTTTGCGCTCTGATCGATTAACTCAACATCGAAACCGCGCAATCGCACGCGAATTCCTTCCTTAGCAGCCATTATTCCTCCAGGAATGTACTACCGGGGCCGCATTACCGCGGCCCGGTATGCCTAAAACCTCGCGCGCTATTCAATAATCTCGGTAACCTGACCGGAAGCGACCGTCCTGCCGCCCTCGCGGATGGCAAACCGAAGCCCTTTCTCCATGGCGATGGGATGAATCAAATCGCCGATAATCTCGGTGTTGTCGCCGGGCATGACCATTTCTTTCCCCTCGGAAAGGCCGACCGTGCCGGTGATATCCGTGGTACGGAAATAGAACTGCGGCCGGTAGCCGGTAAAGAAGGGGCTGTGCCGCCCGCCCTCTTCCTTGGACAGACAGTAGATCTGGCCCTTGAATTTGCTGTGCGGGGTAATGGAACCGGGCTTGGCAAGCACCTGGCCGCGCTCGACCCCCTTCTTGTCAATACCACGAAGCAGGACGCCGACATTTTCACCCGCCTGCACATCTTCGAGGGTTTTATTGAACATTTCCAGGCTTGTGGCGACCGTCTGCTGGGTCGGGTTGATACCGACAATTTCAACAGGGTCCATGGCCTTAAGTATACCCCGATCCACTTTGCCGGTAACCACCGTGCCGCGGCCGGGAATGGTAAACACGTCTTCAATGGGCATGAGGAAGGGCTTATCCGCGTCACGGACCGGATCGGGGAAATAGTTATCCATGGCGTCAAGGAGTTCCTGAACGCACTTGGTATCGTCGTTCTCTGTGCCGTCGTTGAGGGATTCCATGGCCTTGAAGGCGGAACCCTTGATGATGGGGATCTTGTCGCCGGGAAAACCGTTCTGGGTCAGCACGTCCTTGACCTCTTCCTCGACCAGTTCCAAAAGTTCGGGATCGTCAACCAGGTCTACCTTGTTGAGGAAGACGATCATGCTGGGAACGCCGACCTGGCGGGCCAGAATGATATGCTCCCGCGTCTGGGGCATGACCGAGTCCGGCGCGGACACGACCAGAACCGCTCCATCCATCTGGGCGGCGCCGGTGATCATATTCTTGATGTAGTCGGCGTGTCCGGGACAGTCGATGTGGGCGTAATGCCGCTTGTCGGACTGATACTCCAGATGCCTTGTATTGATGGTGATACCACGGGCTTTCTCTTCCGGGGCATTGTCAATGTCGTCAAACTTCATAACTTTGTCGCCGTACTTCTTGCCGCAGTACATGGTGATAGCGGCGGAAAGCGTGGTTTTACCATGGTCAACGTGACCGATGGTACCGACATTCATGTGAATTTTTGTTCTATTAAACTTATCCTTAGCCATTTCGTGTCCTCCTTATGGGCACCTAAATAATTTCTCACTCACAAATAAAACCACAGGAATAACATTCCCGCGAAAATTCAGCGTCAATTGTTAATGAGTGATTAGAAAGGCAAACAACGGAAAATGAAGACAGCGGCCAAGCGCTTCTTTAATTCCGATAAAAACCCGGCGGGCTTTCATCACTGTTGTCCCGTTCCACCTGTCTCATCTCAATCTGTGCCGATGATCGGTTTGGAGCCGGAAAACCCGGCGGCCTGAAGCTTTTGTTTCAAAGCCGCCTTCCTTTTAAAGTTTTCCAGTAGGACGGCCAAAGCCATCCCATGCCAAGACCCCGCGCAGGGGGTTTTCGGTCGACGATATTAACCCTTCTTAACCTCCCCGACACCGAACCAAAGACAAACCTCCGGTTCAACCGCTGCACGGTTATTTTTCAAAAATCCCGGAAGCGCCCGGCGAACCGGAGGCTTCGTTTTTACAAAGATCCCCTGAAATATCCGGAGGATTTTTACCATCTGTAATGGGCGAACGCCTTGTTGGCTTCGGCCATTTTGTGGGTATCTTCTTTCTTCTTGAAAGCGGTACCGGTATTATTATACGCATCCAGCAGCTCCGCCGCAAGCCGGTCGCCCATGCCGTGGCCGGAACGGGCGCGGGCGGCTTTAATAATCCACCGCATGCACAGGGCTTCTCGCCGGGCTTCCCGAATTTCCACCGGAACCTGATAGGTAGCGCCGCCGACCCGCCGGGACTTAACCTCAATTACGGGCTTGACGTTGTCAAGGGCCTTGAGAAATACCTCAAGGGGTTCCTTGTCGGCCTTGCTCTGGAGAATCCCAAAGGCATCGTGTACTATCCGCAGGCCCACCGAGCGCTTGCCTTCCCACATCATGCGGTTCACAAACTTGGAAACCACCACGCTGTTGTATTTAGGATCCGGGGCAATACCCCGGTCTATGGTTTTTTTCTTCCGTCCCATAATTCTTCCGTTAACCTTATGCCTTGGGCCGCTTGGCGCCGTATTTTGAGCGGCTGCGCTTGCGATCCGCCACGCCCAGAGTATCCTTTGCGCCCCGGATAATATGATAGCGCACGCCGGGGAGGTCCTTAACCCTTCCGCCCCGAACCAAAACCACCGAGTGTTCCTGCAAATTGTGCCCGATACCGGGAATATAGGCGGTAACTTCGGTTCCGTGGGAAAGGCGCACACGGGCCACCTTCCGCAGGGCCGAATTGGGCTTTTTGGGCGTTACCGTCATAACGCGGGTACAGACCCCCCGTTTTTGCGGGCAGGACTGCAAAGCCGGCGACTTGGTTTTCGAACCGACCTGCCGCCGCCCGAAACGAACCAACTGGTTAATGGTAGGCATTCGCTAAAAACTCCTTAAAACCTCAAAAAAGTCCCAAAACCCCCGATTTCGGGGAAATCGCCATAAAATCAAATTAAAAGCCCCGGCGTACAGGCGCAAAAACCCTTCAAAAAAATCAAACGAGGAAGGAATTACAAATCTATCAAAAAAAAAAAAAAAGGTCAAGGGGGTTTTGAAATATTTTTCGGAAAAATACGCGGAAATCTATGTGATTAAGCCGCTTCCAGCATTAAATTTTTTCTGTTTTGGAACAGCCTCGATTGACAGTTTTTTTTCCCGTGCTATATTTAACACGTATGGGAGGCTGTTCCTAAACTGCAGTCCCGGAACAGGCTCATGGGTTACACCTGAAACCCCGCGTATTTCAGGTAAACGGCAAAAAGGGAGTTGAGGAGTTTTGTATGGCAAAAATTGTTGAATTTATCCCGAATTTCAGCGAAGGGCGCAGGCAGGACATTATCGAAGCGCTCGCTGCCGGGGCAACGGGCGTCGCGGGCGTGACGCTGCTGGACTATTCGTCCGACGCAAGCCACAACCGCAGCGTATTTACGATGATCGGCGGCCCGGAGGGCATTGAAAACGCCGCGTTTAACCTGTGTAAACTGGCGTCGGAAAAAATTGACATGCGCAAGCATCGGGGCGCGCACCCCCGCGTGGGCGCGAGCGATGTGTTTCCGTTTGTGCCGCTAAAAGAAACTACCATGGAAGAATGTGTGGAACTGTCCAGGCGCGCTGCCAAACGCATTTGGGAAGAACTGCGCATACCGATCTTCCTGTATGAATATTCGGCGGCCGGACCGGAACGCGCGAACCTGGCGGCCGTCCGAAAGGGAGAGTTCGAGGGGATGCCGGAAAAACTGCTGCAAGACGGATGGGCGCCCGATTACGGCGAGCGGAAAATCCACCCGACAGCGGGCGTTACGGTGATTGGCGCGCGCCCGCCGCTTATCGCGTTTAACATCAACCTGAACACGGGCGATGTGGGCGTCGCCAGGGCCATCGCAAAAACCATCCGCGGCTCAAGCGGCGGCTACCGATACTGCAGGGCAATCGGCGTGATGCTTGCGGAGCGAAATCTGGCGCAGGTGTCGATAAATATGCTTAACTTTGAAGGCACGCCGCTCTACCGCGTGTTTGAGGCGGTGCGCGCCGAAGCGCGGCGCTGGGGCGTCACGATTGCCGGCAGCGAGCTTATCGGGCTGACGCCGGCAAAAGCGCTCGCGGATACGGCGGAATACTATCTGCAAATGGAAAACTTCGACTACCGGAAACAGGTACTCGAAAACCATTTGACATAAGCGGCTTGGCTCACCAGGTCCAAAACCGCGCCCCGGCATGCCGGGAACCGGCTCATTTGTCTTTTGCCTTTTTTTACATATAATAAAGGCATGACCAAAAACACTTTAAAAAAACTGATAGCCGTTGCCGCGGGGAGAACACCGGCGGAACTGGTGCTGCGGGGCGGAAAAATCGCCGACGTGTATTCGGGGCGGTTTATTGAGGGCGATCTTGCGGTTACGGACGGGCTGGTCGCGGCCATTGGCGGGGCGGGATCGTATCAGGGGCATGAGACAATTGACGCCGCCGGACAGTATGTGCTTCCGGGGTTTATCGACAGCCATATCCACATCGAGTCGTCTTTTTTAAGCCCGCCGGAACTGGGCCGGCTGCTGGTTCCGAGGGGGACCGCGACCATTATCGCCGATCCGCACGAGGTGGCGAATGTCGCGGGCCTTACGGGCCTGGATTACATGCTGCAGACATCCGAGGGCATCGCCCTGGACATCAAGTTTATGGCCCCTTCCTGCGTACCCTGCACGCCGTTTGAGCACAACGGGGCCGCGCTGGACGCCGCCGCCCTGGAAGCGCCGCTGAAACATGAGCGGATTTTGGGCCTGGGCGAAATGATGGACTACCAGGGGGTGATTAACGAAAGCGACGGCGCGCTGGATAAAATCCTTTTGGCGCTGGGGCAGGGCAAGCTGATTGACGGCCACAGCCCCGGCCTGGGCGGCAGGGAACTTTCGGCCTACATGGCGGGCATGATCCACACCGATCACGAATGTTCCACGCCGGAAGAGATGCGGCGGCGGCTTGAGATGGGCATGTACGTGATGCTCCGCCAGGGCTCGGCCTGCCGTGATTTACGGGCGCTCCTCCCCGGCGTAACCAGGGAAAACAGCCGCCGCTGTGTGTTCTGTACCGACGACTGCCAGCCGCGGACCATTTTTGAAGAGGGGCATATTGATAAGCATCTGCGGCTCTGCGTTGAGTACGGCCTTGACCCCATGACCGCCCTGCGCATGGCCACGCTGAACGCCGCCGAATGTTTCGGCCTGAAAGACCGGGGCGGTTTCGCGCCGGGCCTGCGGGCGGATATTGCGCTCGTGGATAACCTGCGGGACTTCCGCGTGGGGCAGGTGTTTATCAAAGGGAAACTTACCGCACGGGACGGGTGTTTTTTGCCGCGGTCCGCACAACCGCACGCTGCGGCGCTTGCCGGCGGCACGCTTTTGCGCTCCAGTTTTCACGTAAAGGACTTTTCGGCGCGGAAACTCACCCTGCCCCTCGCATCGGACCAGGTGTGGGTAATCGACATACGCCCCGGCAGCGTTGTTACCGGCAAGGTACGGGCGGCGGTAAAGCGGGATTCTTCGGGGGCCTTTCAGTTTGATCCCGCGTCGGGTATCGCCAAGATCGCCGTAGTGGAGCGGCACCAAAACACCGGCAACGTGGGCCTTGGCCTTATCCGAGGCTACGGAATCCGCCGGGGCGCGGTTGCCATTTCAGTGTCCCACGATTCGCACAACATCATCGCCGCGGGAGCCGGAGACGGCGACATGGCGCGGGCCGTGGAGCGCCTCATCGCCCTGGGCGGCGGCGCGGTCCTGGTGAGGGACGGGGCGATCCTCGAAGAGATGCCCCTTCCCCTGGGCGGCCTGATGAGCGATCAGAGCGGAGAGTGGGTGGACCGTAAACTGAGAACGCTTCAGCAAAAAGCGGTAGACGATCTGGGGGTGAGCGAAAAAATTGAGCCGTTGATGACGCTCTGCTTTATGTCCCTGCCGGTCATTCCCCGCCTGAAAATAACCGACAGGGGCCTGTTTGACACCGCAGCGTTCAAATTCATTCCGCTTGAGGCAAAGGGCGAATGAGCGGCGCGGGCGTTAAACCGGATCTTCGCGCCGGCCGCCTGAGCGGGCGGCGTCCCTCCCCGCCTGGGAAAGCGTTCTTTCCTCGCTTAGGAAAGCGGCCACCGCGGCGGCTAAAGCCGCCGCGCGGTCTACGCATACCGTGGCGGGTATTGGGCCTACGCTTTGCTGCATTAGTCAGCTACACGGCTTACGCCGTGCGCTTGTCGAGCGGGGCTTTCCTCGTATTAGGAAAGAGGTCTTTCCTCGCTTAGGAAAGAGGGCTTTCCTCGTATTAGGAAAGAGGTCTTTCCTCGCTTAGGAAAGGATCCTTTCCTCGCTTAGGGCAGAGTGCCGCCCCCGCTTAGGGCAGCACCCTGCCCCAGCGTTAGGGCAGCACCCTGCCCCCGCTTAGGGCAGCACCCTGCCCCCGCGTTAGGGCAGCACCCTGCCCCCGCGTTAGGGCAGCACCCTGCCCCAGCGTTAGGGCAGCACCCTGCCCCCGCTTAGGGCAGCACCCTGCCCCCGCTTGGGAGCGGAATCCGGCGATTGGTTAGCATAGGAATGGAAAAAAGGGAAAATCACGGACGGACACGGGCTTTTGGCGTGCTATCTTCGTTTTGTCCGTTCCGCCCAGGGAACCGCCGGTTCCGGTCATCCGCGGTTATTTTGAATCCGGAATTCCCTGCGCATAAGGAACGCACACGTCAACCCAGCCTTTGCTTTGCGAGTATTCTTCCAGTTCGGCCAGGGTCAATTCTATCGCGGAATTGCCGCTGCCGCAGGCCGGGTACACCGTCCGGAAACGCTTCATGGAATTGTCCAGGTACACCGCAACGCCGGGAGGGAGGGCAAAGGGACAGACGCCGCCAACGGCGTGGCCGGTACATTGAAGCGCCTCCGCGGAGTTTAACATTCTCGCCTTAAAGCCGAATTGATCGCGGAATTTCCGGTTGTCCAGTTTCACGTCCCCGGCGACCACGACGATTACGGCCCCGTCAGCGCTCCTTAGGGAAATGCTTTTCGCAATTCTCGCGGGAATAACGCCAAGGGCGGCGGCGGCAAGTTCCACCGTGGCGGTGGAAGCGTCCATCTCGATAATATCCTGGTCTCTGTTCCAGCGGCTTAAATACACACGAACCTGTTCAATCATAAGTGATTGTACCATAAACGCACTGAAATGGAACAGCGGAAAACCGCGGCACGCGGCGCAAGTGGCGGCCGCTCGCTACACGTCTTTCTTGTTCCCTACCGCCACGATGAAGCGCTGCAGGCCGATGAAGATCAAAAGCAAAATGCCGACGGTGATCTTCGTCCACCAGGAATTGATCCTGCCGTTAAACATGATCAGCGACTGGATGATCCCCAGGGTGAGCACGCCGAAGACCGATCCAAAGACATAGCCCGTGCCTCCCGCAAGCAGCGTTCCCCCGATAACCACCGAAGCGATTACATCCATTTCCATGCCCTGGGCGTGCAGCCCGTAGCCGGAGAGCATGTAGAAGCTGAACACCACCCCGGACATGGCGGAACAAAAACCGTTAATCGTGTAAATCAGCACCTTGGTCCGCTTGACGGGTATCGCCATTAAGAGGGCGGAATTTTCGTTGCCGCCGATGGCGTAAATGTTCCGGCCGAATTTCGTGTACAGGGAAAGGTAAATCCCTATCAGGATAATCACGATGGCGATAATCACGTTGATGGAGATAAAGCCCGCGCCGCCGAAACGCAGTTTCCACAGCGCCAGAGCCTGCATGGTCTTATCCCGCATCGCGATGGACTGAATGCTGATCAAATAACAGGCGCCGCGGGCAAAGAACATCCCCGCCAGGGTCGCGATAAACGGCGGCACTTTCCAGTAGGCAATGATAAGCCCCATCCCCAGGCCTATAAGACTCCCCGCGAAGAGGGCGATCAGAATCGCGAGGGCCGGGTCCATGTGGGCAAACTCGGTGAGGGAGGCGATAACCATCGTGGTGAACGCCAGCACCGACCCTACCGAAAGGTCAATGCCCCCGGAGAGAATCACCAGCGTCATGCCCGTAGCGGAAACGAGCAGAAAAGACTTGTCGATAAACAGATTGAGAAAAGTCTGCAGTGAAAAAAACCCCCGGTACAATACGGATCCGGCGATAAAGGCGATGAAAAACAGCGCCGACGCGGCAATAACCGAAAGGTATTTGGAAGTGAACGCCGATATGTTTACTTTTGGTTTTTCGCTCATGCTAACCCTGCCTTGGCGCGGCCGAATGACCGCACAGTACCATCGAACCGGAAGCGCAGCTTCATGCTTTTACCCTCTTCCCGGCCAGTGACCCGAAAAGTTCAGCCGCGACGCTGGACTGCAGGAAGCAGACCAGCACCACTACCAGGGCCTTCACCACCAGGGATACTTCAGGAGGGACGCCAAAGGCGTAAATGGTGGTGGTCAGCGTCTGAATCAGCAGCGCCCCCACAAGGCTTCCTATCAGGCTGAATTTGCCCCCTGCCATATTGGTCCCGCCGATTACCGCCGCGAGAATCGCGTCCAGCTCCGTGTTAAGGCCGGCGTTATTGGCGTCCGCGGATTTTATGTTGGAACAGATGATAAGCCCCGCAACCCCCGCGCAGAATCCCGAAAAAACAAAGGCAAAGAGCTTCACCGCTTTTTCATTGATCCCCGCGTACCAGCTGGCGCTGGCGTTGCCGCCCACCGTGGCGATGAACAGCCCCAGGGACGTTTTCCGCGTAAAAACCTGCGCGATGATAAACACAAACGCCGCGATAAAAATCGCGAACGGAAGTCCCAGGAACCAGCCGCCGCCTATAAAAAAGAACGGCCCGTAATAAATGGTGATTATCTGTCCGCTCGTGATAAGCTGCGCTATGCCCCGGCCGGCGACCATAAGTACGAGAGTCGCCACGATGGGCTGTATCTTCCCGTACGTTACGAGGACGCCGTTCCACAGCCCCAGGGCCATTGCCGTAAAAAGGGAAATGACAATCGCCAGGAACATGGGCGTCTCGGTTATGTATGTCTGTACCCCATCCACCATGACGAGGTTGCCGCCGATCAGTTTTGAAACCATGGCCGCGGTGATGGCGATGATCGCGCCTACGGAAAGATCCGTCCCGCCGGTGGAGGCGATGACCAGGGTCATGCCCATGGAAAGGAGCATGAGCGGCGCTCCCCGGTTCAGGATGTCTATGAGGGTTCCGAAGAGATGCCCCTCGTGGATCGTGATGACGAAAAAGTTTTTCGTAAAAAACAGGTTGAACAGCAGCAACAGGGCCAGGACGAGAAGGGCGCTGAAGACTTTGCTTTTCATCAGACTTTGAAAATTGATTCTTTCTGCCATGTCCGCCTCCTACGCCGCCCCGCCGGTATCGGCCGCTATGGTTTTCAGTATTTTTTCCTCATCCATATCTTCCCCCGCTATTTCGGCAATTTTCTTCCGGTCCCGCATGACCGCGATACGATCGGAACAGCGGATAACTTCTTCTATCTCGGAAGAAATGAAAACCAGGGACATGCCCTCGCCGCAGAGCTGCATGGCCAGGTTCATGATTTCCGCCTTGGCCGCGACATCAATACCCCGTGTCGGCTCGTCCAGAATAAGCAGCGCCGGATTCGTCACGAGCCAGCGGGCGAGGATCACTTTCTGCTGGTTGCCGCCTGAAAGGTTCCCCACCGGCACGTCCGCTCCCGGCGTAACAATCCCCAGCTTTTGGATATATTCCGCCGCTATCTCCGCCTGCTTTTTTAGGGGCAGGTACTTAAATATCCCCTGCTTTGCCTGCAGGGCAAGGATGATGTTTTCCCGGACCGACAGCTCGTGGATAAGGCCGTTCTTTTTCCGGTCTTCGGGGCAAAAGGCGATAAGGTGATTTATCGCGTCTTTGGGTTTCCTGAATGTCCATTTCTTTTTTTCAAGCAGCAGTTCCCCCGAATCGGCTTCGTCAATGCCGAACAGCAAATTCGCCACTTCGGTCCGCCCCGAACCAAGCAGCCCCGCAAGTCCCAGGGTTTCGCCTTTTCTGATAACAAGGTCAAAGGGCTGGACGGTATATTTTTTCCCCAGGCTTTTTGCCTCAATAAATACTTCGTTGCTTTCCCTGATATTTTGATTTTTTTTCCGTTTTTCCAGCGTTGAAAAATCCCTGCCCACCATCTTGGAAACCAGCTCCAGTTTTGGAAGTTCGCTCAACACGTATTCGCCGATGAGTTTTCCGTTTCGCAGCACCGTAACCCGGTCGCAGAGTTCGTAGACCTGATCGAGGAAGTGGGATATGAATATGACCGAAAGCCCGTCGTCCCGAAGTTTGCGGACGGTGGTAAAGAGCTGTTCAACCTCGGGCCGGTCAAGACTCGATGTGGGTTCGTCCAGAATGAGAACTCTGGAATTCATGTCCACCGCGCGGGCAATGGCGATCATCTGCTTAATCGCCACCGAATAGGAACCCAGCAGCTTGCTGACGTCAATATCGACATTAAGCCGCATGAGGGCTTCTCCGGCGCCGGTTTTAATTTTTTTCCAGTTTATTTTGCCGAAGCGGGTTTCCTGCCGCCCGGCGTATATGTTTTCCGCGACGCTTAAATTGTCGCAGAGGTTGATTTCCTGATATACCGAATTGACCCCATGCTGGCGGGCCTCAAGAGGGCTTGCGGGGTTGAAATCGTTCCCTTCAAGGAGCATGGTCCCGCTGTCTTTTTTATATACTCCGGTTAGTACCTTTATCAGGGTGGATTTACCCGCCCCGTTTTCCCCCATGATTGAATGGATTTCGTTTTTCCGCAGGGTAAAATCCACATGGTCAAGGGCGTGAACGCCGGGAAATTGTATGTCTATACCGGACATCTGTAAAATGGCGTTGGGTTCCATATTCCTTCCCCTTTAGAAAATAATATCATAAAAAACCAAAAGTATAAAGCGCCAAAGAAGAAAAACCACAGACCACACAGACGAAGAAAACAGGCAAAACAACAGTTTCCGGCCTTTTCCTGCTCTTCTGTGCGGTCCGTGGTTACAATTCCTTCCTTAACAAATAAACTAATACTGCCGGGAGGGGAAGGCCGCCGCGGCGTTGGTCTGGTCGTAGTCGCTCTCATTGGAAACGACCCACTTTTCGACCGCCTGCTTGTTGAGGATCTTCACGGCGGTTTCCATTACCTGGGGACCAAGCAGGGGGTTACACTCGATGGACGCGTTCATCGTGCCCGCGACCATTGCCTCAAAGGCGCCCTTGACAGCGTCTACGCCGATGATAATGATATCTTTGGCGGGCACTTTGCCGGCTTCCTGAATGGCCTGGATGGCGCCGATGGCCATGTCGTCATTGTGGGCAAAGAGCACATCAATGTCGTTGGGGTTGGATTTCAGGAAAGCTTCCATGACCTGCTTGCCCTGGGCGCGGGTAAAATCGCCGGTCTGGCTCAGGATGATTTTGTATTTGCCGTCGGAGCTGGTTCCCAGCGCGGTGGCGGCGGGAATCCCCAGTGTGTCGCGGAAACCCTTGAAACGGCCGGTCATGGCAGAGGAACCGACGGTGCCCTGCAATTCGGCGATGTTGTAAACGCTCTTGCCTGGTTTAAGTTTGGGAACGTTAGCCGTCATCCATTTGGCCACCCGGTTTCCTTCCTGTTCCATATCGGATCCGATAAAGCAGGTAAACCAGTTGTCCGGATCGGTCATGTCGTTGGGATTGGCGGCTTTGCGATCCGATCCTTCAATGCTGCGGTCTACGCAGATCGTGGGGATACCCGCGTCAAGACATTCCTTGAGTATCGCTTCCCAGCCGGTTTCAACCACGGGGGTAAAGGCGATAATGTCAACCTTCTGCTGAATGAAGGTACGGATTGCCTGGAGCTGGTTTTGCTGCTGCTGCTGGGCATCGGAGAAGCGCAGGTCGATATTCCACTCTTTCGCCGCCGCCTGAACCGAATTGGTACATGCGGTACGCCATTCGGATTCCGCGCCGATCTGGGAATAACCCATAACGATCTTGCGATTCATGCCCCGGGTCACGCCGCCCGAACTCGCTCCGCCCTGCTGACCGCCGCCGCCGGCAAACGCCATTGACGCTACAGCCAGTACCAGGAGAATGGCCAATAGTTTTTTCATTTCTTTCCTCCATAAAAATTGATATGCGTTATATTACAGCGAGGTTTCGGTTTTAGTACATGATTTTTATTATGCATTTTCATTCAAATTTTTATGTTTCAGGATGAAAAACGCCAAACCCGGAAAAAAACTTGATTTTTTTACGAATTTCGGTTAATTTTTTTACGAACCTGCGCTACTGCCGCGAAAGACGGAATTCCCTGGGAGAGAGGCCGGTATTTTTCTTGAAGATATAGCTGAAATAATGGGGATCGCTGAAACCGGTCTCATACGCGATGTCGGCGCTTTTCATGGCGGTATCCTGTAAAAGCTGCTTTGCCTTTTCCATCCGCACCCGCGTAAGATACTCGATAAAATTTTCCCCGGTTTCCTGGGCAAAGACCGTGCTCAAATGGTTGGGACTGATCCCCACATGGGAAGCGGTAGAATAGAGGGATATATCCGCGGCGGTAAAATTCCGGTCGATGTATTCACGGGCTTTTACAATTACCGACTGGTACCTGCCCTTTGTGTGGGCGTCACGGTATTCAATTACGGCGGACAGCAGCGCTTTCACCTTTTCAAAAAACAGCCCCCTGGAATTTACGATATGCTGAATGTCTTCCTGGTTCAGGCTGAAAGGGGCAATTTTTCTGATATCCCCGCCCATGGCCTCCACGATTTTTGACGCCGCCACGATTATCTCGCCGAGAACAAAATAGCCCAGCATTTGGTTTTCGCTGAAATTACTCCCCAGCCCTTTGGTGTATTCCTGTATGATGGAATCAATGTCTTTTTTGGCGGCGTATTTCAGCTTGGTCAGGAACATGTCGCCGTCAATATTGAGCAGCGGCGAGGGATCAAAATCATCACCTTCTTTGGGAAGCAGGCTGCTGTCGGCAATCTGCGCAAGCCCTTTACCGATGCCGTAATTAACGATTTTCCGCGCAACTGAACAGGATTTTGCTATTTCGCCGATTCTTTCCGTTACCGGCCCTATGCCTACCATCACCCTGCACCCGGTGTTCCGCTCCGCCTCGTACTTGAAGGCCTGGGCTATGGCATAGGCCAATTCCTCTGTCGCGGCGCGCGAATCGCCTCCCGTCACGTTGTTCGGCATTTCCTTAAGGATTATTACAAATTGTTTATCATTTTCCGAAAACCAGACGCTGTTGGCGTACTTTTCCATTATGGCAAGGAGGATGATCTTCACCGAAATAAGCTGTTCTTCCTTTTCCGCGGGACTCACTATACCCGCGACAAGGACAATATAGGAACGGGCCAAAAGGTCAACGCCGAATTCCCTTCCCTTTTCAATGGCGTCAACCGCGGGAATTCTGCCTTTCATAAAATCGGACAGCCATTTGTCCCGCAAAATATCCGCGGAGGAACGGGCCTGGGCTTTCAGTTTTTCGATGTTGAGCAGTCTTTCTTTTTCCTCGTCAATGCGTTTGGTGATCCTGTCCAGTGTGGCGATCATGTCACGGGCGGAAACCGGTTTTAGGAGATATTCCTCAACCCCGACGGAAATGGCCTCCCGCGCGTACTCAAATTCGTCGTGGCCGGAGAGGATAATGATTTTGATCCACGGCAGGGTTTTTTTGACAATCCGGGAAAGGGCAAGACCGTCCATAAAAGGCATACGAATGTCGGTGATGAGAATGTCCGGCTTGATGTCCTGAATCATGGAGAGGGCCATTTCGCCGTCCGGCGCCTCGCCCGCCAGGGAATAGGGAGTTTTGTCCCAGGGGATACTGTTGCGTATCCCTTCCCGGACGACGATCTCATCCTCCACCAGGAACACTTTATACATTTTGTGAGGCCTCGGACAGCGGAATGAGGAGCTTCACCGTAGTTCCTTCTTTATAGACACTCTGAATGTCCAGGAGATCCGTCCTGTTATAGTATAATTCCAGTCTTTTTGCTACATTGTAAAGTCCGTATATGCGGGTTTCCGCCCCGGTCTCCGGGGGGGCAAGCTGCGGCATTCCGGCAAGCTGCTCCTTTACCGAGGCCAGCTGCTCGCCCGTCATGCCGATGCCGTTATCCGCAACGCTGAAGCAGAGAAAGCCGCCGTCACGCCAGCCTCTGGCGCTGATCATCCCCCTGCCCCGCTTGTTTTTGATTCCGTGGTACAGGGCGTTTTCCACCAAAGGCTGCAGGAGCAGTTTAAGCATGATCCGCTCGTCCATTTCGCGCTCATGCTCAATTGAATAATCAAGAATATCCCGGTAACGTATTTTCTGTATGGTCAGGTAACTTTCGATGTGCTTGAATTCGTTCCGCACCTGCACCCATTCATTACCCCGGTTGAGGGATATTCTGAAAAAGTCCGAAAAAGCCCTCGTTATGGAAATGACCTGCTCGTTCCGGTTTCCCTCGGCAAGCCAGACAATCGAATCCAGGGTATTGTACAAAAAGTGGGGGGTGATCTGGGCCTGCAAAGCCTTCATCTCCGATTTTTGCAAATTCCGCTGTTCCCGGATATTTTCATCAATGAGGGTTTTGATTTTATCCGCCATTATGTTGAGGTCCTTGGTAAGGGCCTCCAGTTCCTGTACGCGGGGAAGGTCCGCGCGGGCGTCAAGGTTTCCCTCGGCGATGGAAGAGGAAAGCGAAACCAGAGAGCCGATGGACTTGTCGACGCTCCGCGCCACGGAAGTCCGCACAAATACCGAGAAAACGGTGGCGAATATGATGATTACCAATTCAACGATACTGATAATAATCGCCCGTTCCTTTATCCGCAAGTTTTCTTCCGCGGCGGATTCAATCTCCCTGACAATAAAATCCTGCAGCAGTTCCGAAACCAGTGTCGAGACGCCCCGGATTTCGTCCAGCATACGCTCGTTTTCAATAACCGGGTATTGCTCTGCCATTTGATCGCCGAGCCGGTTGACATAACGGGTAAGGGTATTCATGGCGCGGCCGGCGACTTCCAGAAGCTGCCTGTTTTCGGTTGCCCTGGTAGTGCGCATAATATCCTCAAGCTCGGAATTGATTCGGTTGATAATGCGAAACTGGTTTCCATCGGCGAATGATTTGTTACCCGCCACAATATCCCACAGTTCATTGGTAATATCGGTTTTTACAATCCGGTTAAGGCGGTTGGTCTTATCAACGTTGGTGATCAGGCGGTCGTAGCTTAACGTATTGTAGAAAGTTACCACAATACTCAGCATCAGGGGAACCAAAAGAAGGGCAATGATAACAATATGGGAGGTCTTGATGGTTTTAATGATACTGGCGCTGATAAGGAAAGACTTAAGCCGTTCCAGCAGCGTCTGACGCCGTGCCATCAGTATCCTCTGGGCGCGAGGGACGAAAGATCATCCCATTCAGTAAACACTTCTTCGTTCATGTATATCACACGGGGGATGGATTCCCCCCGGGCCAGCCGGAGGGCAAGGCTCATAATATCCGGCCCCTGCTTGGGATTGCACTCCACCACGCAGTTCACCTCTCCCCGCTTCAGCGCGTCAATGGCCGCCTGTTCCGCATCGATGGTTACGATGATAATATCCCCGCCGGGCTTTATGCCCCGTTCCTTCATGGCGTCAAGCGCGCCGAGGGTCATGCCGTCGTTATGCGAATAGATAACGTCAATGTCATCCAGATCTTCCAGTATGGAGCACATCAGCTCGTAACCTTTGGAGCGGAGAAAATCCCCGGAAGCGCTGTAAATAATTTCAAAACCGGGATTTCCGGCAAGTACTTCCCGAAAACCCTCGGCTCGTTTAATCGCGGGCGAGGAACCTTCGGTCCCCCGCAATTCAACAATGCGCACGGGACGCTTCCTGTCCGCCGCTTCCCCGGTCTCCGAATCGGAAAATGCCTTCAACAGGTATTCCGCCGAACTCCGCCCTTCCTGAATCGCATTCGTACCCAGATAACCGGCGTACAGGCTCTCGTCTTCAACATTAATTTCCCGGTCGCAGATCAGCACGGGAATCCCCGCTTCGGAGGCTTCCTCAAGCACATTTTCCCATCCGTCGGACACAATGGGTACAAAGGCGATCACGTCAACCTGATAGGCGATAAAGGAGCGGATAGCCTTG
The DNA here is from genome assembly GCA_031270205.1 of Treponema sp. Classification (GTDB taxonomy): domain Bacteria; phylum Spirochaetota; class Spirochaetia; order Treponematales; family Breznakiellaceae; genus WQXQ01. The sequence continues at coordinate 1,623 of JAISYA010000243.1, read as the reverse complement.
ATCTGGTTTTCCTGTTTCTGTTCGGCGTTGAAAAACACCAGCTGTATCCCCGCATCGGCGGCGGCCTCCTGCACCGAGCGGGTGTTGCAGTTCCGCCAGGCGCTCTCCGCTCCAATCTGGGAAAAGCCCACAATAATCCCCTTCGTTTCGACCTCTTTTTCGGCGCAGGAGAAAAGCAGAAAACAACATAAAAGCAGGGGGCTGAACCGGAACATTCTGTTACCTGTTAAAGAGGAAAAACCGGATTTGCAACAAGAACTCCGTGCTGCCTCCGTGTCCTTCGTGGTTTTTCTTCCGGCTGTTCTGTCCGTGGCTAAATCGCAGCCGTGGTTAAATCGCAAGCGGAATTCCTGGCCGGCGCATATTAATCCGGCGGCGCCAGGAACAGAAGCCGCATGTCTACCCGGCGGTTTTGATTCCAGTTCTCCCGATCTTCCTTCGGCACGGCAGGGTAGCGCCCGCCCCAGGCGACGGTCAGGAGGCGTTCCCGGGACACCCCGCGGTCAACGAGCGTTTGTACCACGTACGTCAGGCGGTTCCCGGCCAACGGCAGGAGTTCCCGCTCCTGTTCTTCCTCCGTGCCGTACACCGGGTTCGCGTGGCCTTCCAGCAGGAGCCGGACCGGCGGGTTTTCCTCAAGCAGCCTGAGGATCTCCTCCAGCGTCTCCCCGTTTTGGGTGATAACCGCCTCCTCAAGACCGTCAAACCGCGCCACCTCCGGGGCAAAATACACGCTGTGTATTGTACCCGCGGCGGTAAGCACCTGTTCGACACTCGCCGTCTCCACCACCGGCTCAACGGCCCTCTCCACCACCCGTTCTACTTCTACGACCCGTTCCACCACCCGTTCCACAACCGTTTCCTCCGCCGGCGCTGGAAAGCGGAGGCCGCCCATGACGCCCAGGGAGACCAGGGTGGGATAGCCGGCGCGGATATAAGGCTCCACGTAGAAATTGTGCGGCAGGCGGAACCGCGCCCCGGCAATGGCGGCCACTTCCGGAGATCCCCGGGACTCGTGGAAATCCAGGTTGTTCACCGTCGCCAGAACCCCGCCGCCCGCGCCGGCGAACAGCTCAATGCCGGGCGCGGCCAGGTCCTCCGGCGCGATAAAGTACCACCGGGGATACACGAGGGCTTCCATGGCGATGAAGGAGTAGGCGGTGTCCAGGGTCTGGGAAAAGAGGCTCGACACCCCGGCGCGAAACTCCAGAGCAAAGCGGCGGGAAAGGCGGGTCTCCACGGCAAACTGCCCGCCCAGCCCTATCCCCTCGATCAGCGTGATGGCGTTCCCCTCTGCGCCGATCCCCAGGGAAAACCCCTGGTACTGGGCGGAAAGCGGCGAACAAAATAATACATAAATGATAAATAATAAATAACAGACAACAGGTTTGCCCCCTGTTCTCCGATCCCCCGCGGTTCCCTGCCGGCCGTTAATCCGAAAGCGCGCTTTGTTCATACTACCTTCTTTTTCCTGACGCGATTAGGTGAGAAGCCGGAAGCGGGAAGCCGTTGGCAAGTGCGCGCCGTCCGTGTTCAGGCATGGGCTTAGCGGAACGGACAGACGCCGTGTGTTGAACACCGCGCGGTTAATTCCCTGCTCCCTGCTACCTGTTCCCTCACGCG
>JAISYA010000182.1 GCA_031270205.1 Treponema sp. | reverse complement strand
TTATGCTGCTGGCCGCCGCTTCCCCGCTTTGGCCGCAGGAAGCCGCCCGGAATCAGACGCGGACGGACGATCCCCTTTCCTTCCTTGGCATGGGGCTGGCGGAGCTGATTGGCAGCCTTGGCCCGCCTGAGGCGGTGTATGCGCTGCGGGGGAACGAGGATTGGCAGGACGACGTGGTTTTTGTGTATAATGAGGGGGACTTCTATATTTTCAGGGACCGGGTGTGGCAGGTCGCGGTAAAGTCCGTGTACGGCCTCGCGCTGGGGGACTCCAGGGCGGCCGCGCTCCTGGTCCTGCAGGCAGTCGGGGAGGGGCTGCAGGACCGGGGGGATTACGCGCTGCTGGCCCTTCCCGGCGGCGCCTGGCAGCGGATATTGCGGGTCAATTTCGCGGGCGGCCGGGTATCCGCCATTTTTATCTACCGTTCCGATTTTTAGGGAGGCTTTGTGGCGAAAATCTGTCTGTGCCTGACCGCGAATACCATAGAGCGGAATCTGGAAATTTTACACAAATACCGGCGCTATGCCGATCTGGCGGAGCTGCGGGTGGACTGTCTTGATCCCAACGAGCGGCTACTTATCCGGCGCTTTCCCGAACAGGCGGCCCTGCCGGTGATTCTGACGATCCGCAGGGATATTGACGGCGGGCATTTTACCGGCGGCGAGGGGACGAGGGTGAACCTGCTCGCGCGGGGCCTTGCCTATGCCGACGCCGACCGGCGGCGCAATTTCGCCTTTGTCGATATTGAGGAAGACCTCAACGTGCCCAGCCTGGAAGAGGCGGCCCGTACTTTCGGCACGAGGATCATCCGTTCTTACCATAACACGCGCGGCGTTGAAGAGAACCTGGGCGCGAAAATCCGCAATATGGCCCGCACGGGCGACGAGCTGGTCAAGGCGGCGATAACGGCCAATTCCACCCCGGACGTACTCCGCCTGCTCCGGGCGGGAAGGGAGTGCGCCCAGGAAAAAATCCTGATCGCTATGGGACATTACGGCGTGTACAGCCGAATCCTCGCCGAAAGATTCGGCTCCTACCTGAGTTATACGAGCGCCCTTTCAGAGCCGGACGCCCCGTCGGCGGCCGCGGGCCAACTTGACGTGCGGGAACTGGCGGATCTCTACCGTTTCAGGAAGATCAGCCAGCATACCAAAGTGTACGGCGTGGTCGGGCGTCCCCTCAAGGCCAGCGCCAGCCCGCGATTCTTTAACACCGTTTTCGCCCTTGAGGATATTGACGCGGTCTACGCGCCCTTCCCCGCGGATTCCATCGACGGCTTTATGGAACTTGCCCAGGAACTGGGGGTTTCCGGCGTCTCGGTAACGGTTCCCTACAAAGAGGCGGTGCTTCCGTTTTTGGGCGAACAATCCGCCGAAGTGCAATCCATCGGCGCGTGCAACACCCTGAGCCGCTGCCCGGCGGGCTGGTTCGGGAGCAACACCGATACCGGGGGCTTTTCGGATTCCCTCCTGGAATTTATCGGCAGGAAAAACCTCAAGCGGCGGAAGATTACGATCATCGGCGCGGGCGGCGTTGCCAGGGCGGCGGCCTCCGAAGTGCACCGTCTGAACGGCAAGGCCCTGATTCTGAACCGTACCGTCCATAAAGCCAGAGACCTGGCCGCCCCCTATAATTTCGTCTGGGGCGGCCTGGACAACCGGGGAATCGAAATGATACATAAATATCAGGATATACTGATCCAGACCACCTCGGCGGGCATGGAGGGAAGCGGTGCGGACGATCCGCTGGAAGGCTATGCCTTCTCCGGAAAGGAGGCGGTGATGGACCTGGTGTATAAACCGGAGATGACGCCTTTCCTGAAGCGCGCCGCCGCCGCCGGTTGTAAATACATCAACGGATATGATATGCTTATTCGCCAGGCGCGTTATCAGTACACCCAATTTATGGGAAAGGAATTTCCGGCGCAGTTGGTATCCCGTGTCCAATTCGACAGGAGTTTTTAGAAGTATGCAGCAACAGACAGACGCCGTAAAGTCCGATGCGCTGCGGATGAAAGAAGCCGCGGGCAGGGCGGCGGTTGACTCTTTGGTGAAAAGCGGCATGAAGCTGGGACTGGGTACGGGCTCCACCGCCGTCCACGCGATCCGCCGGGTGGGCGAGCTTATGTCACGGGGTATTCTGAAGGACATCAGCGCTTTTGCCACGAGTTTTCAGGCGGAGATTGAGTGCGAAAATGGGGGGATACCTTTCTACCCGCTCAATTCCCGTGAGATGTCGGCGGGGCTTGACCTGACCATCGACGGCGCGGACGAGGTTGATCCGCAAAATTATCTGATAAAAGGCGGCGGCGGCGCCTTATTGATTGAAAAGATCGCCGCCTATGCCTCGGCGTCATACGCCATAACCGTGGATGAATCAAAACTCGCCGCCCATTTGGGCATGGGTTTTCCCGTTCCGGTGGAAGTGGTTCCCGAAGCCAGGGTGCAGGCGGGCAAGGCTCTGGAAAAACTGGGCGCGGCTGTGGCGTTACGCGAAGCGCTGCGGAAGGCCGGGCCGGTTATCACCGAACATGGAAACATCATTCTGGACATCCGTTTCGCTTCCCCGGTTGATCCGGCCGCGCTGGAAACAGATTTGAACCGGATCCCCGGTGTGGTGGAAAACGGGTATTTTACCCGTATCCGCCCCGTAGTATACATAGCCCGTTCAAACGGGACGGTAGAAGTTAGAAGCTAACGGAGAAAATAATGAAAGAAGACGTAGCGGAAATTACCGCGCGGGTGCGGGTATTGCGTGAAATAGAGGCGATTTCCTCCGAGACGCTGGCGCGGGAATTGGGTTTTGATCCGGCGGAGTATAACGCCTGGGAAACCGGGGAAAAGGATTTCCCCATCGGCGTATTGGTGGAAATCGCCGCCCGTTTCAAGGTGGACCTTTCCGAGCTGGTAAGCGGAGACACTTCCAAATTAAAAACCTTTTGCCTTACCAAAGCGGGACAGGCCCCGGAGGTAAGCCGCCGGCCCATGTACGCCTACTGGAACCTGGCCTACAATTTTCACCGCAAGAAAGCCGAGCCTTTCCTGGTGGAGGCGAATCCCGAAACGGAGCATAAACCCTTAAGCCTCAACACCCATTCGGGACAGGAGTTCGATTATGTGCTTGAAGGCCGGCTCCTCATTTCTGTCGGCGGCCACGAGATGGAACTCGGTCCCGGCGACTGCCTGTATTATGATTCCAATGAACCGCACGGAATGAAAGCTCTCGGCGGAAAACCGGCCCGCTTTTTGGCGGTGGTGCTGTAGCGGCAGTATCTATTGAGGAGTACATAAGTGAATTTGCTTGACAACTATTTACCCAAAACGGAATTTGACTCTTACGGGGATTTTTACGCGAATTTTTCGGTGAACATCCCCGATCATTTTAACTTTGCCTATGACGTAATTGACGCGCTTGCCGCGGAAAAGGGCGGCGAAAAGGCCCTGGTCTGGTGCGACGAGAAGGGCGCGGAAGCCTCTTTTACCTACGCTGATATAAAAACGCTTTCGGATAAAGCCGCCAACGCCTTACGCGAAGCGGGCGTCGGCAGGGGAGACCCGGTGATGCTGATCCTGAAGCGCCGCTGGGAATACTGGCCGGTGCTCCTGGCCCTCCACAAACTGGGGGCTGTCGCCATTCCCGCCACACATCTCCTTACCACCAAGGACCTCGTGTACCGCTGCAACGCCGCCGACATTGCCGGCGTCATCTGTGTGGACGATCCCGAACTCATGTACCGGGTAGACGAGGCCAGGGCGATACTGGAACGGGACTCCCATTCTTCAGAGGGATCTTCGCTGCGCTACAAGGCGTTTGTCCGCTCCGTCCATGATCCCGAAGGCTTTGATCCGGCAAAGCAGGCCGCGGAGCTTTTTCAGGCCCGCTCCGAACCAAAAAGCGGCGCCGGCGATTTTAGCGGCAGCGTCACCGACGGAGCTGCCGGACTGTTCGGCGCTGACGCGGCGCGCCGCCCGGTTCCCATGCCGGGGGCCGTCCTGTCCTGGAATGATTTCAGCTTGCTTATGGAAAAAGCCCCCGCCCGCTTCAAGCGGCCCGCCCAGGCCAATGCCAACAGCGACATCATGCTGCTTTATTTTACCTCCGGCACAACCGGCATGCCCAAAATGGTCAGCCACGATTACGCCTATCCCCTGGGGCATATCGCTACCGCCAAATACTGGCACCAGGTCGTGCCGGGCGGCCTGCATCTCACCGTGGCCGACACCGGCTGGGCAAAAGCCGCCTGGGGAAAGATCTACGGCCAGTGGATCTGCGGAACCGCGATCTTTGTGTACGATTATGACCGCTTTGTGCCTTCCGCCATGCTGGACATCATCAGCAAGTACAAAGTCACTACCTTCTGCGCTCCTCCCACGGTGTACCGTTTCTTTATCAAAGAGGATCTTGCCAAATACGACTTTTCCGCCCTTAAGACCTGCACGGTGGCGGGCGAGCCGCTGAATCCCGAAATCTACGAAAAGTTCCGCGCCGCTACCGGCCTCAAACTGCGGGAATCTTACGGCCAGACCGAGCTTACCGTAACGCTCTGCACATGGCCCGGCCTTGAACCAAAACCCGGCTCTATGGGAAAGCCTTCGCCGGGCTACGACATCGACCTGATTCGGGAAGACGGCTCTTCCTGCGGCATGGGCGAGGAAGGGCAGATCGTGGTACGCACGGACAGGCGCAAGCCCTGGGGCATGTTCGGCGGCTATTACCGTGACGAAGCCCTAACCTCAAGCGTGTGGCACGACGACATTTACTACACCGGCGATATGGCCTGGAAAGACGAGGACGGCTATTTCTGGTTCGTGGGCCGCGCCGACGACGTGATCAAAAGCTCCGGTTACCGTATCGGGCCTTTTGAGGTGGAAAGCGCCCTCATGGAACATCCGGCGGTGCTGGAGTGCGCCATCACCGGCGTCCCCGATCCGGACCGGGGCACGGTGGTAAAGGCGACAGTGGTAACCGCCAAAGGCTACATCGCGTCGGAGGAACTCAAACTGGAACTGCAGAACCACGTCAAGAAGACCACCGCCCCCTACAAGTATCCACGGATCATAGAATTTGTCAGCGAACTTCCCAAGACCATCAGCGGCAAGATCCGCCGGGTGCAGATTCGGGAAGAAGACGTTCAATAGGAACCGGTATGAGCGGCATTAAAGATTATATCGCCAGTGTTACCGGGAACGACTATATAGATATTGATCTGTACGCCAGGTACAACGTCAAGCGGGGTCTGCGAAACGCCGACGGCACGGGCGTGCTGGTTGGGCTTACCAGAATAGGCGATGTACACGGCTATATCATTGACGAAGGGGAAAAGGTCCCCGTGGACGGCAAGCTCTACTACCGGGGTATAGACGTGGAGGCCCTGGTCGCCGCCGCCACGAAGGAAGGCCGCTTCTGCTTTGAGGAAACAATCTACCTCCTTCTTTTCGGCCAGCTTCCCGGCAAAAAGGTGCTTGCGGACTTTAGCGCCCTTATCGGAAACAGCCGGGCCCTGCCAAAAAGTTTCGCCGAGGACTCCATAATGAAGGCGCCCTCCAGAGACATCATGAACAAACTGGCGCGCTCAGTCCTCACCCTGTACTCTTATGACGAAGACCCTGAAAACCAGTCCCCGGAAAACGTCCTCCGCCAGTGCCTGGAACTCATCGCCCGCTTCCCGACCATAGTGGCATATTCCTACATGGCCAAAAAACACTACTTCGATCACGAAAGCCTCTTTATACACCTCCCCGAACCGGGATCTTCCAGCGCCGAAACCATGCTCTCCCTGATCCGGCCGGATCAAAAGTTCTCCCGTCTTGAGGCGGAGCTGCTGGACCTTGCCCTGGTGCTGCACGCGGAGCACGGCGGCGGAAACAACTCAACCTTCGCGGTACACCTTGTTTCTTCCACCGATACCGACACTTTTTCCGCCATTGCCGCGGGGATAGGCTCCCTCAAGGGCTTCAAGCACGGCGGCGCCAACATCAAGGTCATGGGCATGATGGAAGACATCAAGCGGAACGTGAAGCGCTGGGAGAGTGAGGAAGAAGTCGCGGCATATCTGGCGGCGATACTGCGGGGAGAGGCCTACGACGGCTCCGGCCTCATTTACGGCCAGGGCCATGCCATCTACACCAGGTCCGATCCCCGCGCGGTGCTGCTGCGCAACAAAGCCGCCGCCCTCGCCGAGGAAAAGAACCTCACCGGGGAATTCAACCTCTACCGCCTTATTGAGCGCCTTACCCCCGAAGTCTTCAGAAAGATCAAAGGCTCGACCAAGGACATCTGCGCCAATGTGGATTTTTACTCCGGCTTTGTCTACAAGATGCTGGGAATCCCCACCGACCTCTTCACGCCGCTGTT
>JAISYA010000175.1 GCA_031270205.1 Treponema sp. | reverse complement strand
GTTGGGGAAAAAGCGGCCCTCAATACGGGCCAGCGCGGAAGCGGCCTCGGCAAACGAGGAATACTCGCCAAGGGCGGTGGATCCGATAATGGCAAGGCCGATAAGCTCCGCTTCTTTTTGCGCGGGGATCAGCAGTTCTTTTCCGGTGATGTCCGCCTTGATCTGATTGAGAACGCCGCTCCCGCCGCCGCCCGTTACGCGCAGTTCCCGTACTTCCGCGCCGGCTTCTTCCATTACGGCGATCACGTCGCGGACGGCGAAGCATATCCCCTCAAGCACGGAGCGGGCGAATTCGGCCCGGCCTGAGGAAAGACCCAGGCCCCGCAGAATCCCCCTGGCCGACGGGTCCCAGACGGGGGCGCGTTCCCCGGCCAGATAAGGCAGAAACACAAGCCCGTTCGCACCCGGCCCGGCGGCGGCGGCAAGGGCGTACAATTCCTCAAAACCGGCAAGGCCCAGCAGGTCCCGGCCCCATTCGACGGCCTTGCCTGTGGTTGAGATAATCCCCGAAAGGTTCCAGAAGGGCTTTACCGGATGGCCGTATGACATGAGACGCCCATCCGTTATCCGCCGTTCAGTACAGACGTTTATCCCCTCCGAGGTTCCGGCGCGGTCGCAGGCCTGGCCGGGGCTACAGATACCCGCGCCGAGAATGGCGGCGAAAAAATCCGGGCCGCCCGCGATTACCGGAATGCCGGGCGGCAAACCTAAAAAAGCGGCTGCGGCGGGAAGCAGAGGGCCGAATGTTTCACCGGGCCTGATAAAAGAAGGGAATTTCGCGGAGTCGAGTCTCAGCCTGTCAAGGACATCGGCGTTCCAGAACCATCGATCAAATCCTTCGGCGGGAAAGATCGTTCTTTCTTCGGCGGTGAGGGCGCAGGCCAGATATTCGGGGCAGCCCAAAAAGACCCGTGTCTTTTCGTACAGTTCAGGCTCGTCGTTTTTAATAGCCAGGGCTTTGGGAAGGTAGAAACCCGGATCCACATAGCCGCCCATGAGCGCGGAAACTTCCGCGGCGGCCTTTTCCGCCCGCCGGTCCAGCCAGAGCCGGGAGGGCGCCGCGGCCAGTTCCAGGCCGCCGGCGGTGAGGGAAGGCGTACCCAGCACCGGCGTCAGGCTGGGGCCGTTCCCGCTGATTACAATGGCCCTGACTGCGGAGAGGGCGGCGGATACGGAATTGAGACGACGGCAGCACTCCTCAAAAGAGCGCAGCCACTGAGCGCTGTCCGCCTCGTACAGCGGACCGCTTGTTGAAAGGGAAAGGGCGGCAAAAGCTGTCCGCTTCCCGTCAAAACTCCACAGCGCCGACTTAAAAACCGACGTCCCGATGTCAACAGTCAATATCACGCTTTTATCTTAACCGATAAGCAGGTATTTAACCAGGACGGGAGGAGGACCAGGGGGAACGCATTTACTTTCGAGTACCGTGAAAATACCGGAATTTTCAAAAATTTTAACCAATTCCATTACACGTCAAACAGGGAAGGCGTCGCGTCGGCGTTCCCGCTGCGTCGGCTCTTTGGCGGGGAAACAGGTTCGGCCCCGGAAATCACGGCGAAGCGCCTTTTCCACTCGCTTACAAGGCCAAGGGCGGAAAGGGGCGTCATCTTGTCTGGGTCAAGGGAGCGAAGCTCATCGAGAAACTGCCGGTAGCGGGAATCCGGCGCTCCCCCGCCGCTGTTTTTATTCGGCGGACTATTGAGGAAATCGGGGGAATCGGCGGCCTGGGCCTCCTGGAGACTGGCGTCCCTCTCCCGCAGTTTCGCCATGATGCACTCGGCCCGCTCCAGCACCTCTTCGGAAAGGCCGGCAAGGCGGGCGACATAGATGCCATACGATTCGGAGGCGGGGCCTTCCCGCAGTTTGCGCAGGAAGACGATTTCCCCGTCCTCGTCGAGTACTTCCATGGAACGGTTGGCCATGCGGGGATGGGAAAGGTGCGAAAGCTCGTGATAGTGGGTGGCAAAAAGCGTCCGGCATTGTATCCGGTTGAGGAGTTCTTCGCTCACCGCCCAGGCGATGGAGAGACCATCGTTCGCGCCGGTACCCCGGCCCACCTCGTCCATAATCACCAAGCTTTTTTCCGTGGCCGTATGGAGAATGCAGGCTGTCTCGTTCATCTCAACGAGAAACGTGGATTCGCCCCGTGTCAGGTTGTCCGAAGCGCCCACCCGGCAGTAAATGCGGTCGCAGACGCCGATTCTTGCTTCCCGCGCGGAAACAAAGCTGCCCATCTGGGCCATAAGGGTAATGAGAGCCGCCGAGCGGAGGTAGGTCGATTTTCCCGCCATGTTGGGGCCGGTGATAAGGGCGAAGGAAACGGTGTCGGCGGCGGAGCCTTCCCCCCCCCGCGCGTTGTTCAACATAATGTCGTTGGGAATATATTCCCCCCGGTTGATATGGGCCTCCACCACCGGATGGCGGCCTTCGTATATCTCAAGGACGTTTGAATCGTCCACAGTGGGGCGGACCCAGGCGCGGATCGAGGCGGCCTTTGCCAGGGACTGGGCGGCGTCAAGCACGGCGATGCGCCGGGCCGCGGCGGCAAGCTCCCGGAGCAGCCCCTTGGCCTGTTCCCTGATTTCGAAGAAGAGCTTCCGTTCAAGTTCCACGATTTTATCCGAAGCGCCGTTGATGTCCGCTTCCAGCGCGGCTAGCCGGTCGGTGGTATAGCGTTCGCCGCCTGCCATGCCCTGCCGCCGGATAAAATAAGCGGGAACCTTGGAAAGATGTACCTTGGTAACTTCAAAGAAATACCCGATGAGCCGGTTGTAGCGGATTTTGAGGCTGGAAATACCGGTGGCCTGCCGCTCTTCCTCAAGGTAGTCCTCCAAGAGCCGCCTGCCGCTGTTTTGGAGCAGGCGGAGCCGGTCAAGTTCGGGACTGTAGCCGCCGCGTATCAGCCCCCCTTCGGAGAGCAGGATCGAAGGCTCCTCGCATATCCCCCGCTGCAAAAGTTCCCTAAGTTCCATAAGCCGGGCAAAGTCTTCGGCGCTCAGGAACGCGGAAGTTTCGGACTCAAAACGGAGATCGAGCGCTTTCCGGATCTTTTTAAGTTCCCGGCAGGCGGCAAGGGCGTTCCGTATGGCCAGCATGTCTTTACCGTGGGCCTTGTCCATGGCAAGCCGGGAACAGAGCCGCTCAAGATCCGGGGCCTTCCCCAAAAGTTCACGGAGAAGGCTGAGTTTTCCCTGATCGCGATACAGGGTCTCGACCATATCAAGGCGGGACTGTATCTGGGAAAGGTTTCGTATGGGGTGCAAAATCCTCCGCTTGAGCAGGCGGCGGCCCATGGCGCTGCGGGTCTCGTCCATCACTTCGAGCAGGGAAAAGCGAGAGTCCCCGTCACGGAGGTTTCGCACCAGTTCAAGATTCCGCTGGCTTGATTCGTCAATCCCCACGTACTCGCTTTCAGCGTACACCCTGAGGGTCCTGACGTGGGGAAGGAGGCTTCTGGCCGTAGTGTCAAGGTAATCCAGCAAGGCTCCGGCGGAAACAATTTCGGGGCTGCCGTCGTCAAGGCCGAAGCCTTTCAGGTTTGAAAGGCCGAACTGTGTTTCGAGCCGTTTTTTCGCGGCGGCAGGATCAAAGAGCCAGTCCGCCCAGCGGTTCAACACAAGGGAACCGCGCTCAAGCGTTGCCTGCGCGATACCGTTGTCCTCTTCCAAAAGGGATTCCTGGATAACCATTTCTTTTATCTGCAGGCGCTCAAGTTCCTGGCGGAGCCGGTCCGCCGCGCCCGGCACGGGAAAGGAACTGGCGTAAAAATCGCCGGTGGAAATATCGATATAGGCGAAAGAAAGGCTGTTTCCGCTCGCGGCAAGGCAGGAGAGATAATTGGAACTTCCCTTGTCAAGGTAATCCTCGTCCACGGTAGTGCCGGGGGTGATAAGCTCCACTACCTGGCGCTCGATAAGTTTCTGTCCCCTACCCGCCTCGGAAAGCTGCTCGCAGATGGCGATTTTTTTCCCCAGCTTTAACAGCCGGGCGATATAGGAATGGGCCGCGTGATAGGGAACGCCGCACATGGGCAGTCCGTTGCGGCTGGTAAGGGTAAGGTTGAGCAGGGCGGATACTTCAACGGCGTCGTCGGCGAACATCTCGTAGAAGTCGCCGAGCCTGAAAAAAAGTACGTTCCCCTGATTTTCCCTTTTTATTCGTCTATACTGATCCAGCATGGGACTCTTCCGTACTGTTCCCATGTCTCCTCCCGTCGCTACAGGCTGCCAGCAGTTTGTTGCGCTTCGCGCATTATAATCCCCAATTTACCCCGCAAACTGCCAAGCTGCTTTAACAGCAAGCTGCCCCATAAGACAGAACCTAGCGCCTTGCCTTATCAAGCAGATTCTGTATCAATTTGTCGGTAATGTCCACGGTCGGACTATACCAGAGTATGCCCTTGTTTTCTTTCAGGTTGAGCACCATGCTGTAGCCCTCGCTTTCGGCTATATACCGTATCTCGTCGTACACCTGATCCAGAAAGGTACTGGACTGGGTAAGCCGGTTTTTCTGATCCTCAAGCTCCGCGGTTTTTACGCGGTAGTAGTCTTTGAGAAATTCCGATTTCCGGTAAACCTCACCTTCAAGGCGGGAGGTCTCACCCTGATCTCCCCGCAGCGCCGCGTCGGCCTGCCGGGATTTCAGGTCCTGAATCTCAGCGGTCATCCGGTCTATGTCGCTCTGAATACGGGCGCTCTTTTCCTCAAATTCCCGTACCGTGCGGGAATCCCTGAAAAAAGCGGTATACACCCTGGGAATATCCACCACGGCGAAACGGGTAAGCTGCTGGGCCCGCACGGAAAGACAGGCGGAGCATAACAGAAAAAACAGTAAAACAGGCTTTCGCATAAATACCTCTAATAGGATATCGCAAAGGAAATAACCGGATCGATACCCGAACCGGGGCCGTCGCCAAAGGGAATGGAGCCTTTTTCCCAGTAGATCTCGCCGTCAACCACCCTGAAGCGTTTGGCAAAACTAAACCGGAAGGGGAACTGGGGCAGGGTAAAACGCACCCCGGCGCCCAAACTGAAACGCATATTTTCGATGGAAAAATCGTTAAGGTACAGCCCCTGCGTACCTTCAACCCCGGCGGCGTCAAAGAAAAAGTCCCACGCGATAATATTCGGTACCAGGGGGAAACGGACCTCCGCCCAGTTTTCCCAGAGGAGCAGGCCCTTATTGCTGTACGCGCTGCTCCAGCCCCGGCCCACAAACATGCCGTCCACGGCAAGTTTATTCGCGTTATCAATGACCGGTAAGCCCCCGTTCCCTTCCCTGCCGGGCTGCCCCAGAATAAGGGATAGGCCCGAATGTACCCCAAAAATCGACTTGAAGCTCCATTTTTCCGTAACCGGAATATCGAAAATCGTGAAAAAGTACTCCGCCCGGGTATCGGTTCTGAGGTAATGTTCCAGTTCGTTATTCAAGAGACCATAGGCCCCCACACGCTGGGCAGCGTAATAGCCGTTTGAGGGATCGTAGTATATGTCCCGCTGATCCAGGGAAAGGCTCATCCAGAGGGAGTTTCTCGGTGTCCATTGGTTGTTCCGGTCTCTCAGTACGGGGTCAAAGGGCCGGTACAGTTGGTTATTATAGGTATTTTGAATAAGGCCGGCGCGCACGCCGCCTGCCAGGCTGAGGTTTCCAAGAAAGGTTGACCAGCGGTAACCGGTGGAAAAACCGAGGGACAAGTACCACTGATCGTATTCCATCAGGTACTCGCTGGCGGGCGTTTTGTTGTGCGCCTCGTATTCTTCATAAGAACTAAAGCCGTCGGGGTACGCATAAACCTCATCGCCGGTAAAGTTCGGCCCGTTTTTGTTCTGCGCGGCGTAGCGCTTGGTGTACTGGGCGGTAAAGTCAAAGCCCCCGGAAAGGGGCAGGCCGAAGATCCACGCATGGGTATAGTTCACCGAAACACTGGTGGAGTCTATTATTGAAGAGTTTACCTCAATGCCCAGCTGGTTACCGGTACCCATTAAATTGCGGTCGTTCCATCTGAGCATTCCCGATATGGGGAAGCTTTTGGGATCGGAGCTGCCGGAAAAAGTCAGGCCGAACTGTATGTCCGTAGTCGACTGTTCCTCAACGTTAAATACCAGGTCCATGAGGCTATCGGCGCTCCCCGGCGGGGTGTCAGGAACGACGTTGTAGAAATACTGGAGATTGGCGAGGTTCCGCAGGCCGTCCATAACTTTGGTCCGGGAAAACACATCCCCCGGTTCAAGGGGAATTTCCCTGAGTATGACATTGGTTTTGGTTTTTACGTTCCCCCGGACGATAATATTTTCAATGTGCGCCCTGCCCCGCTCTACAATGGGTACGTTATAAGTAACCACACCGGTATCGGGGTCCCGGTTTTCCTGCCTGCCGATGGTGTTGAAAATATAACCGTTGGCATAGTATATTTCCGCCACCCGCTGGAGATCCGCCTCCACCCGGTTGGCGTTGACCGTCTCCCCGACTTTGGAATTGACCAGTTTGTCAAGCTGCTCGGTAGAGAATATGCGGTTGCCCTCAAACGTTATCCCGCCGAAGACATACATCCTCCCCTCAGATATTCTGAAGGTAAGAATGAGGTTGTTGTTCCCCTTTTCGTCCCTGCTCATATCACGGACAACGTCTATTACCTCCGCGTCTATATACCCCCGGTCATGGTAATACTTGGTCAGGGCCTCGCGGTCGGCGATGAGTTTCGCCTCCTGAAAAGCGCCGTCGTATATGAGGTTTTTTGTCCGCAGAGACAACTGCCCCCTGAGGGTTCTTGCGGAAAAGGTCGTGTTGCCCTCAAAACGGAATTCGCTTATCGAGATTTTTTCGCCTTCGGTGATGTAAAAAACAAGAAGCAAGGTCGAATCGGGGCCGGCCCTGGTTTCGGATCGCACCTGCACATCGGGGTAGCCTTTTTCAAGGTACTTATTGATGACGGCCTGCTCGTCCATCCTGAGCCTGGACTGGTTTACCACGTCATTGTTCTTGGTACTTATCACGTTCAGGAGTTCATTTCGGCGTACCCCGCTGTTCCCCTCAAAACTGATCCGGCTTACTACGGGCCGCTCGGTAACGGTGAATCTGAGAATCACCGCTTCGCCGTCGGCGTCGGCCCGTACCGCGCTCGGGGTGATGGTCTCAAAATAATCCAGGGCGTAAAGCTTTCCCTGGAGTTCCCAAACAAAGGCGTCGTCAAAGACACGGCCCTTGTAAGGCTCAATGATTCCGTCAAGCTCCGAGGCTTTTATATGCCTTAGTCCGACAAAAACAATATCCTGAATCGGCTTTCCCTGGTACCATGTGTCTTCTTCCTGGGCAAATAACGCAAGTGTCGTCACCATAATCAAAAAACACGCTATATGCAAACGCCTGTACAAACCCATTGATGCTCCTAAAATGACTTACGCCAGGTAAGGGTAATTGAATTATCATTCACATACCAGTTTTCCGGGTGTGCGGGGATAAAATCCCAGCGTACATCGAAAAACGGAGTTTGTAGTTCTACCCCGATATCCGGTTCAAAGCGCAATCCCCCGCTACCGGCGTAGTTCTCGTCGTACCGCAGGGAAAGCATGGATTGGATAAACATATCCGTTCCGATGTACTTACCAAGGAAAACAGTAGTGTTATCAAAATAGTTACTTACCCTGCCGTTTCTGTCAACAGGGTCAGGATTGATCCCGGTGACGCTGAAAACCGCGTTTTGCAAAACCTGCGTCCTGATACTGAACATATCCAGGCGCAAAAAATTGCGGATTTGCCGTTCAACCTGCCGCACCACCCCAAATTGGGCCAGCACGTCCGACGTGGCGCTTAACAAAGCCCGCGGATAGGAACCGGAAGCCTCGGCCAGTTGGCCGCCGGTAAAATTTTGCCCCAAAAGGGAGACGATTTCCGCCTGGGAAAGCGAAGGGGTGGATTCAAGGCGGGCGGTAAAGGTCAAAAGCGGGGCGTTCTCCACTATCATCGCTATGGTAACCGGCCCTTCGTCACTCCGCTCGCGGATTTCCGCCCGCGCGCTGAGGCGGGGATCAAAACTTGCCTCGGTTTCCCTGAAAGTAAGCGTCCCGCTGCGGATATAAAAACTCCGCTCAAAATAAAATATCTCCCCTCCCCGGATTTTAACATCGCTGTCCAGGGAAAATTTTCCGGCAACGCTGTCGGAGGTAACATGCACCAGCGTTCCCATCGCCGGATTGGCCCTGAGTACGGGAAAACCGGAACTGGGCCAGAGAAATTCAACGCTGGGACCGGTGGTAATTTTTATATCCAGGGTGACCGGAATTATGGTCTGGGCAAAGAAATCCATGCCCTGGGCCTGGGTGATTTCATCGCTGTCAATGCCCAGTTCCGTTTTATTGGCGAGGAGATCCCCGGTAATATCAAAAACCATATCCGCCATTGAAAGTTTAAGTTTCCCCGAAACGTCTCCATTGGCGAGGAAGCCGGTTATATTAAAGCCGAAGGGGACGGGCGTTTCCCGCGGAACCGTGATGTCAATCGTGAAGATATTCGGTACCCACCGGTCAAAGCGGAACAGCCCGGTAACGGTCCCCGCGCCCCTCCCCACTGTGGCCGGAACAGGGCCGAAGCGCATCTCGTTTCCCTCAATCGCCACGGTAAAGGGAACGGGCCTGATATCCTCTGTGATGTATTCAGGCACCTGAACGCGAACGCTCGTACCCCGGGCGGAGCCGAAAAATTCCGGGTCATTGAGCAGGCCGCGTATTTCCACCTGGGCGCTTACATAGCCTCCGGCAAGGGCGATGTCCGGTACCGGCGGCAGCAGCTTCCACAGGCCCGCCAGATCAACGTACAGGTCCGAACACCGCGCGTCGATGGTATTGTCTTTTATAGTACCGGCGATTGATCCGCGGATCGGGAAGGGGCTGGACAGGCCGGCGTAAAATATTCCGTCTTCGTCCAGCTTCAAACGGAGCATGTCTTTGGGGCCGCCCGAAACGGAAAATTCCCTGCCGTTACGCGAAAACACGATGTCGAAAGGGTTTGCGGAACCGACATCGGCGTAACGGAGGACTTCCACATGGGCGGCGCCGTCCAGGGAACGCAGTGCCCGCTTCATCCCAAACCATGAGGTAAGCGGCGCGAAGCGGGCGTTTATTGAAAGGGCCCCTTCCAGGTTTCCCGTCCCCACCGTGCCCCGGAATTCCGCCCTGGCCGCCGCGGTGTTTTCCGTCCTGCTTACACGGAAAAAAGGCGCGAAACCCTCGATTCCGGCGAGACTGAGCCGCAGATTCCGGACAGCGAATTCATCGCTGTCCAGCATGGCCCGGCCGGAGACTCTGAGCTCACGATCAAGCATTCTCACGCTCAGGGAATTGAGCGCCAAATCAGCCCGGTAGGAATGCTCCGGATCCCAGGTAAACCGCATCTCGCCGTCGGCCAGCGCGCCGCCGGTATTATCAAGCGCCCGGCCGAGCCGTATTCTGGAACCGGAAACAAGGAGGTCTAGGCGGTTTTCCGTAAAGGAAGCCCAAACGAGGTAACGTTCAATGGGGGAATTGGGCGAGTCCGGCAGGACGCTGCCGCCGCCGTCCCGCGGCTCCCGCCTTTCCTCTACGCTGGCGGTTCCTGAAAGGCCGGAAAAATTCCGCGCCCAGGAAAAATCCGCCCTGCCGCTGAGGGGGCTGATACTGTCACGGTAATAGACAACGGGGAAATGGGCGCCGTCCTGATCCGCCCCGCCGGTGATCCGCATATAGCCGGGACCCGCGGGGCTTGCGATGTCGGTCACCTCAAAATTGTCCAGATCAAAAGACCAGAAGTCACGGGAATTGTAGCGGACCGAGGTATAAAAACTAAGACGGGCGGGCAGGCCGCGGACGGGAATGGGGATTTCCTTCCCCTCAATGTAGCCCGAATATGCCCCGGTATCGGTCGATGTAATATACACCTGGAATCCGTAGGAACCCCGCACGCTTATCTGTTTGCGGTCAAGAACACGCCCTTCCATGTTATACGAAATGTCCTGGTAATGGGTCACCAGGGAAAAGCTGAGATCAAGGGGATTTGAGTAATCCGCGTAACCTGAAAACAGCATCGGCTGATCCGCCCAGACAAAGCGGCTTTCGCTTAATTCCAGGCGTTTGTCCGTACCGGACACGGAGAGCACCAGGGCCGGTTCCGCGTCCGTCCGGGAATCAACGGCAACTTCCACACGGGGGGCGTTGTACAGGAGCCGCTTGAAATCGGTGGTAAAGAAAAGCTCAGTGGTAAGCGAAACATTCCGCAAAAGATCGGCGGCAGCGGGCGGCGGCGGCTCTTTGATAAACGGCCGGCTCATCTCGGCAAGGTCCGCGGCGGACACCGAATCGAGCGAACAACTCGCCTCCAGCCAGCGGACCGCGTAATTAACCGAACCCTCCAGAGAGAAAGAACCGCTCCGCGCTTCTCCGGAAGGCGCCCGAAGCTCGCGCGCCGAAACAGCAAAGCCCATATCCCCGCCTGAGGAAACGAGCGAGATGTCGAGGACGCCCACGACGAGGCGCCCAATACGTATCCTCTCTCCCAGAACGCTGATTTCCTTTCCACGGGTATTAACGCCCAATTGGGCGCTCAGGCCGGTTTCCCCGGAAAGGCTGAAATTTTCAAGGGACAGCGTACCTTTGGGGGTGAAGGGCGTAAGCCCTATGCTTCCCCGAAAAGCGATATTCCCCTGAAATAAAGGCAAGGCGGAAGCCCGGCCCGCCGCAGCCGCGTTCACGGGCGCGGAAACACGGAATTCCTCGATTTGCGCCAGCTTTTCATCCCCGCCGGCCCTGATCCCGAAAGAAGCCGCCGGCCCCGCGGAAAGCCCTCCGGCAATATCCACTTGATAGTGGAGCTTCCCCTGCCGGTCCCGCTCAAACGAGGCGGCTCCGGTCGCGGCCGGGGCAAGCCAGCGGTTGGCCCCTTTCCAGGCCCCCGACAGGGTCAGCAGATCTTTGGGCGTGAATCCGTCGCAGTTGAAGCGGGCAACGAGTTTACCGTCTTCAATCCCGTAATCAAGGAAAAAATCAAAGGGCAGCCGGTCCCCCATTTTCCGGACACTCAGCATGCTGTTCTGTAAACTGCAGCCGAACGTAAGGGGACGGGTCTGGAAGCGATCCCCGGCAAGGGAATCAACGGTGACCACCACGTTCCCCTCCTCAATGTCCGTGGAAACTATTCCCGTCGCCTTCATGCTTATCCGGGCGCTCACCGGCTGTGCGAAAACCGAATGCAGGGAAACAAGGGCGTCCCATTTCCCGTCCAGGGAAATCAGCGCGTCCGCCGCCTGCGCGTCAAAAGTCAAATCCTCAATTTGGAATTGGTCCCGCCTGTTTTGTACCCGGCACCGGCCCGCGCGAATTCTGAACAGCACTTGTTCAGGGAAAAGGCCTGCGAGGCTCGGCCGGGAACCGCCGGTATCGGGATCGGGGGAGAACAAGTGTTCAAGGAGGTCGCGGTCCCGCTCCAAATCCAGGTTGATCTGCGGCTTTTCAATTAATACCGAGCGGATGGTGAGGGGATTGCCCTTGAGCAAATCCCAGAAAGACCAGGAAAGACGGAAGCGGGAGACCGAAAGAAGATCTTCCGAATCAGGCTCCTTTCCCAGAATCCGCAGGTTTCGTATGTCAAAAACACCGAAAACAGAGGGGCTTATTGAGGAATAACGTATGTTCCGGCCTATGGCGGCCTCGGCCCTGCCGATGAAATTATCCCGAATATGCCGTATTTCGTTCTGGATGGCCTGCTGCACCGGCCGCAGGGCAAGCGCGGTAATCCCGATCAGGGCCGTAAAAACGAGAATTTGGATGATAATATGCAACGGAAAGCCGTGTTTACCGTTCTTTTTTGAGAAAATCGGCACCTATTTGCTCTTGGTTTATGTCTCTATTAATATAACACATTTCCCCGCTTTTAGTATCGGTATATGCGTAAAATAGATTGTTTTTTTTGCCGGCGTATAGTACGTTTATTGGCAATGACGGCGATAATTCGCAATTTCGTTGTATTCGAGGGCGGGGACGGCAGCGGAACCAGCACCCAGTTGTCACTGCTGGAACGGCGTTTCCGGGACGATTCAACTGGTTTGATTTTCCATCCCACTTGTGAACCCACAGGCGGGCCGGTGGGCGCTTTGATACGTTCCGCCCTTAAAAAAGAGATTACCCTGCATCCGCTCACCCTGGCACGGCTCTTTGCCGCGGACCGGGCCGAGCACCTGTACGGGCCGGGAGGGATTATTGAGCGCTGCGGCCGGGGCGGACTGGTAGTTTCCGACCGCTACACGCTTTCCTCGCTCGTGTACCAGGGCATTGAGTGCGGGGACGAACTCCCCCGGACCCTTAACGCCCCCTTCCCCGCCCCGGAACTGCTTCTTTTTTTCGACATTGACCCCCAAACCGCCTGCGGGCGCCTGAAAAACCGGCCCGTCCTTGAACTGTACGAACACCTCGAATTCCAGCAAAAAGTCCGGGAAAGATACCTGTCCCTCATCGGCGAATACCAAAAATCCGGCTGCCGGGTGGAAACCATCGACGCTTCAAAAGCCCGGGAAGAAGTCGCCGCCGGGGTATGGAGAACCCTCCTGAAAATGCCGATACTGAAAGCGGAGAGTGGTGACAGTGGGCAAACGGCTGAACAGATACGTTAGAAAGTTACCCTTATGGGCGCTTTTTGGTCTTATACTCGCCGCGCCCGTTCCCCTGAACGCCTACTACGTTACCTACAAGGAACAGTATTACCGCCTTTTTCATCTGCACTATAACCAGTACCCCGACGATACCATGGAGAACATCTACTGGCTTGAACAGGCCATGCAGGCGGATTTTGCCAATCCCCTTTACGCCCTGGCGCTGATCGAGAACGAGACCCAGTGGGAAAAGTACCGCTACCTTTTTAACATGCACATCAATCTCAAACTTATTGAACAGTACCTTTTTCTGGGAAACAAGTGGAACAAACGGAACGCTTACTTTTACAACGCCCCCTGGAAAGCGCAAAATCTGGAGAGTCTTGAAACGGCGGAAAGCTGTTTTCGCGCGGCCCTGAGCTACTGGCAGGCGGCAGGCGAATGGGCGGGAAAAGCCCGCGAACGGCGTTTCCGTTTTGTCAATTTACCGAAAGTCCAGTTCTGGGAGGACGAGGCCCTGCGCATGGAAACCGGGGAACTCAATTACGAAAAAACCATCACCCGCGAACTGGCCCTGCTTCAAAAGGCAAGGGAAAAATTTCAGGCCATGGATGAAAATACGTATTAGGCCAATTTCGCCGGCGGTTTGCCGCGTTTCGCGTATTATCCCCCGCGTCCCTTTACCCGGATAGAAAAAACAGGAATTGAGCAGTATAATACGACTATGAGCAATATCATCAGCTTACAGGAAACATCCCCCGATCACTGGCGGGCGAAATATCAGGGCAATTACGGGGTATATACCATAAAAATCACTACCAATGGAAAGCAGACGGTTGATTTTTCCTGTTCTTGTCCCAGCGACTATTATCCCTGCAAACATATCGCCATGATAGAGGAAGCCATAACTGAGCGGATAACGCAAAACGCCGGCAGCAAAAAGAGCGGCAAGGGAAAAAGCGCCGGCGCCGAAGATGTGCTTAAAAAGCTCAGCCGGGAAGAATTGTATGATTTTACCGTCAGGCTGATAAAAAATAACCCGGACTTGTCCAACGCCGTTTTGCTGGAATTTGCGGAAAAAATAGAAAGCAAAAACAATAATAAATATGCCCCGGTCATATGCCGCGCCCTGGAAACGCTGGAATTTTATAATGCTGAGGACTATTATTACCATGAAGACACTCTGGATATTGATATCCTGGACCAATGGTTTGAAAAGGCCGATCAGCATCTTGAGGCAAAGAAAAATCAGGAAGCGGTATTGATTGCCCAGGCCTGTATTGAAGAATTCGCGTCCTGGCTTGAAAAGAACGACAGCGATATTGCCGATTATGTATCCGAAAGTTATGAGACCTATCCCTTTGAAATTCTGGGAAAGGCCGCTGATGATCCGGAGACGAACGTCCGCGCTCTATACGACTATTGCATGAGTGAACTGACGAAGAAAAAATACGCGGGAACGGCAATGTTCGACGGTTTTAATGATCTGTTGATGCGGGTGTCGGCAGAAATTGATTCCGGCGCTTTTATTGATTTGCAGTATACATTGTTAAACAATATTCAGGACAAGAGTTCTTATGGCGCGGAAAAGATTCTGCGGCGGATAATTGAGTTTTATAACAGATGCCAACAACCGGATAAGGCGTGGAAATGTATTGAAGAAAATATACAGATAACGTCTTTCCGCAGGATGGTTGTAGAAAAGAAAATCGAACAAAATGATTTTGCCGCGGCGAAAAAACTCATCTATGATTTTATTGACGCCGCGAAAAAACGGAATAATTACTGTTCCGACAGGTGGGACGATTATCTTCTTCAAATTGCCCTGAAGGAAGAGGATGTTCGAGCCATACGGAGTATCTCCCGTTCATTTATCGACGATCGTTTTCAAGATCATTATTACCGGATATATAAATCGGCCTTTACCGCCGCCGAATGGACAGAGGAATTGGAAAACTTGCTTAGCCGCTATGAAAGCAAAAAAAATTTTTATGATGATTCCGCATCTGATCTTTTAGCCGCCGAAGGAGCCGCCGAGAGACTGATGCTGCATATCGAAAAAAAACTTTCAATGAACAGTATAGAGAAATACCACCGCTACTTTGCCGCCGAATTTCCCGAAAAGACCCTCGCCCTCTTTCGGAAGGCCATTGATCATTACGCGGCGCAAAATACCGGACGCAGTCATTATGAACATATCGCCAGCTTGTTTGAAAAAATGTCGAAAATACCGGGCGGCAAAGCCGTAATAGCGGACATGAAAGGCCAATACAAAATTTGGTACAAAAACCGGCGGGCCATGATGGAGGTTCTAGGCTGTAAGTAGCCGCCCTGAACCCAGTACTTGCGCCGGTGTGACCGGTACCTTTCGCGTCCGCCAAACCTGCCGTTTCACCAGAGCCTTCAGCGACGATTTTCTTTACCACTTTGCGGTAAATTATCCCTCTCGCCCCGCGGCGCGCAAGCCCCGCTAAAGCCGGGCTTGCGTATCCCGCAATCGAAGCATTCATTGAGCGCCGGGCGGGCGTTACACTTGTCCGTAACGCCTCTGTCGGGGCTGAATCACCGCGCCCCTTCAAAACCGTATTTCAGGTCGTTGATAATGTCGTCGATATGCTCGGTACCAATAGAAAGGCGGATGGTGTTGGGTTTGATCCCCTGTTCCAGCAAATCTTTTTCGTCCACCTGGGAATGGGTGGTGGAAGCGGGGTGGATCACCAGAGACTTCACGTCCGCCACATTGGCAAGAAGCGAGAACAGTTTCAGGTTGGCGATAAATCCCCTGGCCGCTTCCGCGCCGCCTTTAATTTCAAAGGTGAAAATCGAGGCCCCGCCCCGGGGGAAGTAACGGCGGTATAGCGCATGATCCCGGTGTTCCGGCAGGGCCGGGTGGTTTACCTTTTCAACCTGGGGATGGCTTTTGAGGAAGTCCAGCACTTTGAGGGTATTTTCCACGTGCCGTTCCACCCTGAGAGAAAGGGTCTCAAGGCCCTGGAGGAAGAGGAAGGCGTTAAAGGGGGAGAGGGCCGCGCCGGTATCCCGAAGCAGGGTGGTCCGGGCCTTGATGATATAGGCCAGGTTTTTTGCCGCGTCGGTAAAGACCACACCGTGATAGCTGGGGTTGGGCTTGCTGAGGCCGGGGAATTTGTCGTTTGCCGCCCAGTCAAATTTGCCCGCATCCACCAGCACCCCGCCGATGGACGTACCGTGGCCGCCGATAAATTTAGTGGCTGAATGAACCACCACATCCGCGCCGTATTCTATGGGACGCAGCAGGTAGGGGGTGGCAAAGGTATTGTCCACGATTAGGGGGATGCCGTGCCTGTGGGCGATTTCCGCTACCGCCTCAATATCCACCACCGAGGCGTTGGGGTTCCCCAGGGTCTCAAAAAAGATCGCCTTCGTGTTGGCCTTGATCGCCTTTTCAAAATTCTCCGGTTTGCTGCCGTCCACAAACGTCGTGTCCACGCCGAAGTCTTTGAGAGTGTTTGCAAAGAGGTTAAAGGTTCCGCCGTAAATCTGGAAATCCGAAACGATGTGATCCCCGCTCCGGGCGATATTCTGAATGGCGTAAGCGGTAGCGGCGGCCCCGGAGGCGGTGGCCAAAGCGGCGACCCCTTTTTCCAGCGCGGCGATCCTCTGCTCGAAGACGTCCCAGGTGGGGTTCATGATGCGGGTGTAGATGTTCCCCGGCTCGGTGAGGGCAAAGCGCCCCGCAGCCTGGGCGGGGTCCTTGAACACATAGGACGATGTCTGATAAATAGGCACCGCCCGCGCGTCGGTGGCGGGGTCCGGCCGTTCCTGACCCACATGAATCTGCAATGTTTCAAACTGGTAATTTTCGTTGCTCATGGTAAATCTCCTTTTGGCAGCGTAAATAAAAATTGCGCCCCGATTCTGGGCCAGGTAAACTCCTGCCTCAGATACGGCGGAGCTTCCGTACCGTTTCCGCTCATTCCCAACGGGACAAACCGGGGTACACACTCCACAGGGATTGCGCATTTCTTCTCTCACTAAATGATGATACCGGACGCGGCGGCAGCGGTCTATTCCGGTAAACACCCTTAATGATTTACATACATTCCATGTAAATTATATTATTTACATAGCTTTAATATGTATTTGATGATACTATAGCCGCTTCTGTCAATAATGTCAAGCGGTATTTCAGGCTGTTAAACAGATTTTTTGCATGAAAGCCTGTCCCAAAACCAATTGATTGTGCGCTAACGTTCCCGGCCAGCCGGGGGCTCGGTTTTGGAATCCATGAGGCGGACCGGGCAAAATCTGAGCATGTTGAGTTTCAAAGGCGTGACGGGGATGCCCGCTTTTTCAATGCCGGGAAACCTTTATTTTCTTATGCTTCACACCCTGTTTGAGCCTAACTCCGGCAGGTATTTCCGCAGTTTTACGAGGACCTCTTCAAAGTTAAGCGGTTTACCGATGTGGTCGTTCATACCGGTTTCAAGGCATCTTTCAATATCCTCGCGGAACACGTTGGCGGTCATCGCGACAATTGGTATTCCCTGAGGAAACTCCACGTCCGCCTTGCGCTGATTTTTTTCTGTTTCAAATTCCCTGATTTTTCGGGTGGCTTCGTATCCGTCCATCTCCGGCATCTGTACATCCATAAAAATCATATCGTATTTGTCCGGCGCTTCGCTGAATTTCCGTAACGCCTCCGTGCCGTTTTCCGCGCAGTCAATTTCAAGCCCGGTCGGTTCAAGCAGTTCGAGTACAATCTCGCGGTTAATTTCCACATCCTCGACCAGCAATACGCGGCGACATCTGAAATTATCCGCCTGTGGCATTTCCGCGGACGCGGAATGTTCGGCGGCGTCCCCCGCGCCGGTGTCAGGCTGAAAAGTATCCGTATCCCGGAGGCTGTCAGATTCCGGAAGGACACTCGCTGCCGCTCCTTCGGCGGAGAATACCGGCGCGTCGGCGTCTGTTTCGACGCCGCGTTCAATCTGTACGGTGAATGTAAAAACCGAACCCTTGCCGGGTTCCGATTTTATCAGGATTGTCCCGCCCATCATCTCGACGATGCGTTTGGAAATGGCAAGCCCCAAACCGGTGCCGCCAAACTTGCGTGACGTGCTGCGTTCGGCCTGTTCAAAAGATGTAAAAAGACGCGATTGCTGTTCTTCGGAAATACCAATTCCCGTATCGGCCACTTCGGTTTGTATGGTACAGAGGCCGTTTTCTTCTTTAAGAAAACGCGTGTCAAGACTGATTGAACCGAATTCGGGGGTAAACTTTACCGCGTTGGAAAGCAGGTTGGTTATCACCTGCGCCAGCCGCTGATCGTCGCCGTTCAATATCCGGGGGATATTGTTATCAATATGTACGGTAAAATGCTGTTTCTTTTCATCTATGCGGAAATTGATGACGTTGACGACTTTTTGCAGCATTTTTTCAAAATTGAACTCCGCCGCGGAAAGCTCAAACTTGTCGGCTTCTATCTTTGACATATCCAGAATGTCATTGATAACTCCCAAAAGGTGAGTGGAGGCGTCTTCAATCTTCCCAAAGGCGTAGTTCTTTTTTTTCGCGCCGGACGCCGATTTTCCAATGGCGGTCATGCCGATAATGGCGTTCATCGGCGTGCGCATTTCATGGCTCATATTGGCCAGGAAAAGGGTTTTTGCTTTGTTCGCCGCCATGGCCTCCTTCATCGCGCTTTCAAGGGATTTCGCGTACTCCTGCATTTCCTTGATAAGATGGTTGATTTTTTCGGCCATGAACCTGAATGCTTTTGCCAAAGTGCCGATTTCATCGTTGCTCTGAATCAGCGGCACCTCCGTATCGAAATTCCCCTCGCCGAGAATTTTGGCGGTATCCGACAATGTGAGAATCGGCCTGGTAATATTTCTCGCGATAAAATAAAGCACGAGCATGATAACACATATCGCGATTACCGATACCAGGATAACGTAATTGCGGATACCGAGGGCGTTATCCAGAACCCTGGTCATGGGAATGCTTACCGCCACCGACCAGGGCCTCGTTATCGCGCTGAATTTGATCGGAAAATATACCCTATAGGAATCCTTACCGCTCGCGATGTAGGTTTCACCGTTTCTGATGGCGTCCTTCGCTTCCGTTACGTACCGCAGCATGGCCGGGTCGGCTTGCAGTATGGCCAGGGACGTCTCCTGGTCCAACTGTGAAAGATCCAGTTTGCCGGAAGGATCCGCCGCCATCATATCATACACAAGGGATTCCGCTAAATCTTTCCCCAGATAGAGTTTATCGGGGTGCGCCACAACGGTTCCCGTGTTTGTAAAAATCTGGGTATATCCCCCCTGCCCGTGGGGGTTCACATTGGAGATCATTTCCTGCAGTTTGTCCAGGACAATGTCGGAAGATATGATACCGATAAATTCATCGTTGTGTAAGATCGGGAATATCAGGCTGGCCAGCATTACCTCATTTCCCTGGACTTGATAGGGATACGGATCGGTAATGTATTCATGCCGCGTCGCTTTGGGAACGACATACCAGTCCGCGATATCAATATCGTATAGAGGCTCCACCGCTATATTACCGCCCAGTTTGTTCCAATAGGGGGCGAACCTTCCCGTTTCGTCATACGTCGGCTGAAGGCCGGCGTACTCCGCGTCCTTTCCGTCCAGGGCGTCGGGATCGTAGGCAATACAGAACGCGGTTATATATTCCTTTTTCATCAGGGCGTTTCTCAGAATAGCGTTCATCATGGTCCTGTCGGTAAGATTATGATCCTTTAGGGTCTCAAACACCGTGGCCAGCGTTTCCGCCGTTATCCGGGCGCCCTGCAATTCCGCCATAATTTGATACCGGTATTTGTCGGCCGTCTCCTGGGCCAGATTGAATGCGTCTTTCCTGGCCATATCAAAGGTTCTGTTGGAAACAACCAATGTAAGCGTTAGAAAAGATACGATAACAACAGTCGAAACCATGAAGAATATCTTGGTTTTGAGACTAACATCTTTGAGCATTTATATATCCTTATACCCTGAGCCTGTTCCAAAACTAATTGACTGTGCGCTCACGTTCCCGGCATAGCCGGGGGCACGGTTTTGGACCAGGCTCTTGCAGTTTTTCAGGCTAAAGCCTTGCAAAACTGCGTTTTT
>JAISYA010000165.1 GCA_031270205.1 Treponema sp. | reverse complement strand
TGCACATGGAAAGCTTGCCCCCGGAAATCGCTAAAAAATATCCGTCCAATATGCTCCTGCCCTGTTGGCTCATAGGCCGTTTGGCCGTAGACCTGAAACATCAGAATCAAAAGATAGGGCAGCTTCTCCTGGTAGATGCCCTTAAAAATGCCCTTGCCCTTTCCAGACAGGCCGGCGGTTATTGTGTCGTCGTAGACGCAAAAACTACAGATGTAAAACCATTTTACGAAAAATACGGTTTCAAGCCGGTAATCGGAGATGAACGCCGGTTGTATCTTCCTTTAGGAACTATACAGGAAAAAAGGGCCGGGTAGAACCGGGGAGTTGCCTCCCCGGAGCCCCCACAGACCCGGACGCGCCCAAGGCTTCCTTGAAAAAACGCCGTAACTGCTATAAGCTGAATCAGGAGTTAGTATGAAAACATCGATCAGGCTCTTGTGCGCAGCGCTGGCCCTGAGCCTTGCGCCGGCCGGCTGCGCCAGGCCGCCGACTGAGGAAATGAACAACGCGGTCGAGGCGGTTACCCGCGCGGAAAATGACGCGGACGCGGCCCTGTACGCGGGAAATGCGCTGGCGCGGGCCAGGGACGCCCTGAACCGCATGCAAACCGAGGCGGATTCCAAGCGCTATGACGCGGCGAAGAGCTACGCCTCCGAAGCGATAAGCGCCGCGGAACGGGCCATAGCCGACGGACGGACCGGGGCGCAGCGGGTGCGGGAAGAGGCCGCCGCCCTCGTAGCCGGTCTGGGGCCGCTCATCGCGGAAACCGACCAGGGTATCAAAGCGGCGCGGGCCGCGGAGCTGCCCCTGGACTTTGCCGCCCTGGGCCGGGAGTTTGGCGCCGCCCGCGACAGCTCCGATCAGGCGGAAGCCGCCCTGTCCGGCGGGCAGTACCGGGACGCCCTGGAAAAGGGCCGCGACGCCCAGGCGGGACTGGGCCGTATCAATCAGGAACTGTCCGGCGCGGTCATGGCGGTTTCCAGAAAGAAATAGCCGCGCATGTTTTGGGATTTCGTTGCCAGACTGTTTGCGTTTTTAAGCGGATCCGCGGACCCGGAGGCGGTGAAAAAACGCCGCTTAAAACAGCTTGCCAAAGAACTTGCCGGAAACCGACACGCCTATTTTTATAAGGCGCGGCGCGGGGAAGCCGCCGGGGCGCTGGGGGGGTTCTTTTATGAAATATACAAGGTTATCGCCCCGGCCCAGGTTTTGCTGCAAAACGCCGCCCGGTCCGCCATGTTAAAACAGATTGTCATTGAATCTTTTTTGGACAAAGACATGGCGGAGACAGCGGAACGCCTGATACCGGTCTCCATTGAGGAGCGGGCAAAGACCGTCGATATAGCGGATCTTGCCGGGTCGCTTGAGCAGGATATGCGCAGCCTGTCCGCCGCCTTTGATTCCGAAACGATTAAAAACATTGACTATTGTTACAACACTATTCTGTCCATGCTCCGTTTTATCGCGTTTGATTATTTCAGTCTCCTGAAACAATTTGATTCCCGTATCGTTGAACGGAGTTTTTCCCGCCGGCCTGAGTTTACCACTGTTCCGGGAGAATATCTTTCCGGCGCCATCAAGGATTTTCTTGAAGTCTCTTTCGGCCTTGATCCCGCGCGGGACTGGAAGGCAATTTTAGGCATACTCAAAATATACCGGAACGGCATGGATGTGGTGGACCCCGATTGGTGGAACAAGACCCTCGCCAGGCTCCAGGATATTCACAGGTCCGGCATTCTGGAACTGATGGTCAGGCACATTGATAAAAATCCGTCCTGGCGCTTCAAGCCGAAATTACCGGGCGTCCGTATCGCCGAAAAATACCTTGAGGACAAAGAGGCGGAAATAACAGCGGCGATGGAGCGGATTGCCGCCGCCCAAAGGAAATTCCGGCGTGACGAACTGGTAAAGGCCGTTTTCGGCGGCGCGGAAATCAAACGCGCCCGGTATTACACGGAGGAAGCGGGCGATCTATACGTCAGGAGAGATTTTGACGGTTTCCGGTACGCCGCCGCTTTTAACTATCTCATGTCGTTTGCGCTGGACTTTTTCAGAGCGGATATTCAGGCCCTCTGCGAGCTTTTTATCATCCGCGGCAACTGGATCGCCCATGAGGTTTCCTCGGAAATATCGGAGCATGTGCACCTGCTTGCCGATCAGGCGCATAAGATCACCGCTTTCGATGAGACTTTTTCGGACATGGGGGAGGACGGCTCGCGCCTAAAGACATCGATTAAAGCGGACCGGGACAAAACCCAGCGCCGGTTTATCGCGGCGATTCTTGACCGCGCCAACGAAACGGCCCTTGATTTAATCAATACCACCCTCGCCTCGATTATCATAATCGGTAAAAACCTCAGCGCCCTGCTCGAAGACCGCCGCAAGATGACTCACACCCTAATCAAAAACTGGCGGGAACTGGACGGCGCGCCGGTCCCCCTGGCCCAGCGCCTTGACGCCGCCTGCAAAAAAATCAACGCCTTTATCCGGCTGATGTACTTCCTGACCAAAGCCGGCGAGGAATCAGCGGAAAGTTGAGAGGACGGGAACCATCGAATGTCGTCTCCATATCTGGAACATCCTACATAATCGTAGTAAACTATCCGCATGGAATCGAGTGAAGCAACAGGAAGTCCCGAAGCGGTTGCCGGCCGGGAACCGCTTTCCAGAATCGAGCGGGAGCGCGCGGAATTTGAGCTGCTCTTCGACATTGCCCGCACTTTCGACAAGCATGTGGAACTGCGGAGCGCGCTGGGGCCTTTGCTCAGCCTGCTGGAAATCCGCGCGGGCCTGCACTGGGGCATGGTTACCCTGCTGGACCGGGCCACGGGCCTGCTTAAAACCGAGGAGGCCGCGGGGCTTACCGCCGGGGAAAAAAAGCGGGGTATCTACCATCTGGGTGAGGGGCTGGTGGGCCGGGTGTTTGAGTCCGGCCTTCCCGTTACCGTGCCGGACCTTTCCAAAGACACCCATTTTCTTAACCGCGCCAAGAACCGGACCAGGGAGGATATGGCGGGGCTGACTTATTACTGTGTCCCCATCAGTTCCAAAGGGAGCATTATCGGAACCCTGAGCGCCGAGCGGCGGATACGTGACGAAGATCCCGAAGCCCGGATGGAACGGGACCGTTCTTTTCTTGAAAAGGTTTCTTCGGTGATAGCGGATTCCGCCAAGCTGCGGGAGCGGATTTTGGAAGAACAGTTCAGGCTGCGCCAGGAAAAAGAACCGGAGGAAAAGGGAGAAAGTCTGGGCCGCGACCACGGGGGCAGAATATCGCCCGGCAGCGCGATTATCGGGACAAGCAGCGCCTTGCGCGGTGTCTACGAGATGCTGTCCCAGGTGGCGCCCAGCGACGCCACAGTGCTGATCACCGGGGAGAGCGGCACCGGAAAAGAGCTGATAGCGGCGGAACTACACCGCCTTTCCCGCCGGGCGGCGGCCCCGCTGGTGAAGATCAACTGCGCCGCTTTGCCGGAATCAATTATCGAAAGCGAGCTTTTCGGCCACGAAAAGGGGGCCTTTACCGGCGCGGTGGGCCAGCGGAAGGGCCGTTTCGAGATGGCCGACCAGGGAACGATCTTTCTGGATGAAATCGGTGAACTTTCCCCCCAGGTTCAGGTAAAGCTGCTGCGGGTTTTGCAGGAGCGGGAACTGGAACGGGTAGGAGGGACCAGTACGATCAAGGTTGATGTCCGGCTGATTACCGCCACAAACCGCAACCTTGAGGCGGAGGTTAAGGCCGGCCGCTTTCGCGAAGACCTGTACTACCGGCTCAATGTGTTTCCGTTACACGTCCCCCCGCTGCGGGAGCGGAAAAGCGACCTTATCCTTTTGGCGGATTATTTTGCCGAAAAATATGCGGAAAAAAACGGCAAACTCATCAAGCGAATTTCCACCCCGGCCATTGACCTCCTTACCAGTTACTCATGGCCCGGCAACGTACGGGAACTGGAAAACTGTATGGAGCGGGCCGTGATCCTCTCCACCGATACGGTGATTCACTCCTACAACCTTCCCCCCAGCCTGCAATCCGCGGTTTCCACCAATACCGAGCCGACCACCACGCTGGAAGCGGCCCTTTCCCGTCTGGAAAAAGAGCTGATCGTGGAAGCCCTAAAAATCGCCAACGGCAAAATGTCCGTCGCCGCCCATCGCCTGGGTATAACCGAGCGGCAGATAGGCCTGCGCGTACACCATTACGGCGTCAATTGGCGGCTCTACAGAACTACAAATATGTAGGACGAAAAATATGAAACTACATTTATGTAGGACAATCGAAAGATAATTTAAGAAAAATCCCCTTAAAACGGCGGAAAAGCCCGGCGGAGAGCGTAAAACCTGCCCGATTTGCGCCGCATCCCTGTTCCCGCGCCTTTCCATAAGAAAAAACAAATAATTTCCCCCGATAAAACAATACCTGGCACGCTTTTTGCTGATATAGGGCTGAAGAAGTTTCAAAATCCGACGCTGCGGCCGGCCCGTGATTTTGGAGCAAATGGCTGTATGGCCTTATTTTTATTTTGGAGGACAAAAAGGTGAGAAAAAAATTAGTTGTGTTGGCGATTCTGTGTTCGTGCCTGGGAGTTTCCCTCTTTGCGCAGGAGAGTCTTGAAAGTTTGGGATTTTCCCTGGATGTGATCTGGCTCTTTATCGGGGCCATACTGGTCTTCATCATGCAGGCGGGTTTCGCGCTGGTAGAGACGGGACTTACCCGCGCGAAAAATGCCACCAATATCACCATGAAAAACGTGATGGATTTCTGTTTCGGCGCTATCGTGTACTGGGCCCTGGGTTGGGGTCTTATGTACGGAAAAGACGCCCTGGGCGGTCTTATCGGTACTGATCAGTTCTTCTACAGCCCCATGGAGGTGAATATTGAAAACGGCAATTTCTACAAAGCCTGGTTCTTCCAGGTAGTTTTTGCCGCAACCGCAGCTACTATCGTATCCGGCGCTATGGCGGAGCGGACCCAGTTCAAGTCCTACCTGATCTACACCTGCTTTATTTCCGCCTTTATCTACCCGATTTCCGGGCACTGGGTTTGGGGCGGCGGCTGGCTTGCCAATCTGGGTTTCCATGATTTCGCCGGTTCCACGGTAGTCCACTCGGTGGGAGGCTGGGCGGCCTTGATGGGGGCCATCGTCCTGGGCCCCCGGATTGGGAAATACGTCAAAGGGGCGGATGGGAAAATTACGGTTAAGGCTTTTCCCGGGCACAATATCCCCTACGCCGCCCTGGGGGTACTGCTCCTCTTCTTCGGATGGTTCGGCTTTAACGGCGCTTCAACCGGTATCGCCACAGTCGGCGGAGGGGGGATATGGAGCGGCCTGAACATCGCCCGGGTCTCCGTAACCACCTGTCTTGCCGCCTCGGCCGGCGCGGTGAGCGCCCTCATTTTTTCCTGGATCTGGTTTAAAAAGCCCGACGCTTCCATGACCCTGAACGGCCTTTTGGCGGGGCTTGTAGGGATTACCGCCCCCTGCGCGGTGGTTAGCCCCGGCGCTTCCATTATCATCGGCCTTCTCGCCGGCGTCCTGGTGGTGTTTTCCGTTGAGTTCATCGACAAGGTTCTCAAGGTTGACGACCCCGTGGGCGCCGTTTCGGTTCACTGTGTATGCGGTATCTTTGGAACCCTGGCGGTAGGCATCTGGGGAAACGCCCCGGAAGACGGAGTCCTGGGACTTCTCCACGGCGGCGGATTTGGACAGCTTGGAATACAGATTGTGGGCGCCCTTGCGGTAGGCGCCTGGGCGGCTATTGTCAGCCTGTTGCTGTTCTTTATCATTAAGGCTGTTACCGGTCTGCGGGTCAGCCCCAAAGAAGAAATGGTAGGTCT
The DNA here is from genome assembly GCA_031270205.1 of Treponema sp. Lineage (GTDB taxonomy): Bacteria > Spirochaetota > Spirochaetia > Treponematales > Breznakiellaceae > WQXQ01. The sequence continues at coordinate 9,883 of JAISYA010000165.1, read as the reverse complement.
TGACCTGTCCGAACACAAGGCGGAGGCCTACGCGGGCTTCCAGATCTTCACGAGCATGTAGAGGAGGCGCTCAATGAAACTGATAATTGCTTATATCCAACCTCACGCTTTGAATGATGTTAAGCAGGAACTGTACAAAGCCGAAGTGTACAAAGTTTCGATCACCAACGCGCTCGGCTGCGGCCAACAAAAAGGTTACACCGAACAATACCGGGGTGTTGAAACGGAAGTGAACCTTTTGAAAAAGGTCCGCGTTGAAATCGCCGTAAACGACAACTTTGTGAAACCGACCGTAGACGCCATCATCCGGGGCGCACGGAGCGGTGAAATAGGAGACGGAAAAATCTTCATCCTGCCGATTGAAGAAACCATCCGGATCAGAACCGGCGAGACCGGTTCGGTTGCAATAGGATAATTACGCTCATAGCGAAGTGCGCCGCCGTTAATCCGGCGCAAAAAGGAGGCGCAGATCGCTTTCGCCGGCGTTTCTTCCGGTGAAAAGCTTCTGTGATGTAAAAAGGAAAAGGGCGTCCCCGGCCATTGGAAAATGGACAGGGACGCCCTGTATTTTCGAAAAAGTGAGTTTAAAAAAGGCGGCCCCTTGCGTTCACATCATCGGTCCTTCCAATACCTGGTTAATCACCGTTTTTTTTACAACGCGACCTTAAAAACGCTGCCCCTGCCGCTGCTCCCGGCGCTCATAGTTCCCCCGTGGGCGCGGACAATGGCGGCGGCTATGGTCAGCCCTATACCCGCCCCGCCGGTGCCGCGGCTGCGGGATTTATCGGCGCGGTAAAAGCGTTCAAAAATATGGGGCAAATCGCTTTCCGGTATGCCGATGCCGGTATCGGCGACGGAGACTTCCCATTCCACGCCGGGATTGGCGGCTTTTTCCACCGCAACGGTAACGCCGCCCGTATCGGTGTATTTTATGGCGTTGGACAGCAGATTGATAAAAACCTGTTTAAGCCGGTCATAGTCGGCAAGAACCGGGCTTTCAACAAGCCGCAGATGCAATTCAATACCCTTTTCAAAAGCGGCGGCCTTAAATTGTTCCGCCGTTATGCGCAGCAGATCCGCCAAATCAAATTCGGTTTTATTCAGGGTAAGGCTTTCCCATTCAAGGCTTGTCAGGGTATTCAAATCCTTGACCAAACCGGCAAGGCGTATGATTTCCTCATGGCAGCTTTCAAGATGTTCCCTGTCGGGTTTATATACGCCGTCAATCATAGCCTCAATATCCCCCTGCAAACAGGTAAGGGGGGTGCGCAGTTCGTGGGCTATATCGGAAGTGAGCTGCTTTTGGCGGCGTTCCGCTTCCTCCAGTTCCGTGGCCAGACTGTTGATGGACCGGGCCAGTTCCGCCAGTTCCTTTGTTTGATAATGATCGTCAATGATAACAAGCGGTTTCCCGTTTGCGCTTCCCGAATAAGCCTGCGCTATCTGCCGGGCGGCCTCGGCGGACTTGTTGACGGGCCGGGCAATGGCGCGGGAAAGAACAATCGAAATCACAAAAATCGCCGCCATTAAAACAATCGCGGCTATACCCAAAAGGCGGTTAACCGAAGCAAGGAAGACGCCTTCGGTTTCACTGTAGAAATAGGGACCGTAGGTTTCGACGGTAACGGTTCCTACGGTCCTGCCGGCGTATCTTACCGGGTACCGGTCCTGCCGCATTTCGCCGGACATGCCGAATTGCCCTTCCATGCGCCCGGCAATCTCGTTTATCACCGTCATACATTCCCGCATATCACAGGCCCGGGCGTCCCACACCAGGCCGCCGTGCTCGTCTTCCACGGTTATGATATACCCTTTGTGGACAAAATGCATTCCGAATGCTTCAATGGCGACGGCGTCAAAACTCCGGCTCATGGGGTTGTACTGTTCTCCCATTGCCCGTATGATTTCACCGGTTTCTCCGGCAATATTGCCCTTAACGAGGGTGGTAAAGATAAGCCCGGTAGAAATGTTGATGACAAGGGCCAACACAAGCAGCGCAAAGCCGGTAAACAGCGTGTAAGTTAATGCCAGCCGGTTTTGCAGGCTTATCGTAAGACGCTTCATGCGGCCCCCAAACGGTAGCCCATGCCGTAGACGGTCAGGATATAGCGGGGCGCCCTGGGATCGTCCCCGATTTTCGCCCGGAGCCGCTTGATATGGCTGTCGACAGAACGGTCAAAGCCGTCCCCCTGTATCGCCTCCAGAATTTCGTCCCGGGTAAATATTTTCGCCTGCCGGGACATGAGCAGGGCAAGGATATTGTATTCATCCCGGGTCAAAGCGACCGGTTCCCCGCCGCGGCTGACGCTGCGCTTGTTGGTATCAACCAGGAGATCGCCGCAGGAGAGGAAGCCGCCCCCGGTGTCCTGTCCCCCGCCCCGCCGTAGGGCCGCCTGGACACGGGCCATAAGCTGCCGGGGGCTGAAGGGCTTACACACATAGTCATCGGCCCCGATGTTAAGGCCGTGAATAATGCTTGCTTCCTCAACCTTCGCCGTAATCATAATGATGGGAACCTCCGAAACCCGCCGGACTTTTTTACAGAATTCCTCCCCGGAAAAGTCAGGAAGCATCAGGTCAAGCAGTATCAGGGAAACTTTCCGCCCCTCAAAAAAGGCCATGCCCTCTCCGCCGGTTTTGGCGCAAAGGGCCGTGTAACCGTTCATTTCAAGGTAGGACTTCACCAGGCTGAGGATTTTAGGCTCGTCATCGACCACCAGAACGGTCTGCTTATCTTTCATATATCCAGCATATCATAGAATTGTGTCAAAATTATGTCAAAACAGGGATTTTCGGGTTTTGCGCGGATCCTTTGGACACACGAGTCGTAATAGCAAATACTGTTTCTTCCCGGCACGCCGCCCTCCTGATGGTTGAAACCGGAATCGCTGAAAACCACGCGCTGTAATTGACTTTTGCCGCGAAACGTATCATAACGATTAAAGCAGAGTGTAAATCACGATGAACCAGACCGCCGCCCGGAGCGGAACTTTGTTTCCGTTCCGGGAGGAAAGTCCGGGCTCCGCAGGGCATGATGCCGGGTAACGCCCGGGCAGAGAGCCGTAATCGGAGGGTTTTCCCGAAGATATTCGGTTTTTTGACAGACAGCGCAACAGAAAGTATACCGCCCGCAAGCAGGCGCTTGCGCCGGCGAGCAGGTAAGGGTGAAATGGCGGGGTAAAAGCCCGCCGCGGCGGCGGCAACGCTGCCGGCACGGCAAGCCTCATCAGGAGCAAAGTCAAGCAGCGTGGTGAATGGTTCGCCATTCGCGCCGGCGGCCCGCCGGTTAAACGCGGGTAGACTGCACGGAGAGCGGCCGCGAGGCCGTTCCCAGACAGATGACGGTCGAACACAGAACCCGGCTTATGGTTCATCGTTTTTTATTCGCCCAAGCCCGCACTCGCCAAAACACGGTCTATGTTCTCAACGCTATGGGCCTTCACCGCTGTGATAAGCTCCGCTGTACCAAGAGCGGGGCGGCGGCGCTTCATGGCCGCGGCTTGGGGGAGGAGGGTGGTGAGGACCTGCCGTTCATCGCTGTCCAGCTTTTCAAGGTACGCGCCGGTTCCCGCGCCGGGGAGGGGCAGCGCCGTTATTGCCTTTCGGTATTGGATAAGGAATTCGGTGGAACTGATCTTCTCCGCTCCTGAGGCGAAAAGCCTCAAGGTCCGGGGCCGCTTTCCCGGCGCGGCTTGCCGCTCAATGCGGAGCGGGGCGCCGGTACAGCCGGGCGCGGGGATAACCTCCGCAGTCATGGCCGCCGCTTTTTCCTCAAAGGCGCGGCGGTAGAACCTGAGCGCGGCGGTTTCGTAATAGACGCTTTGTCCGGCATCGGGGGGCAGGAAGGGGGCGCGGTAAAGGAAGGCGGAACGACGGGCCTCAAGGGGGGAAAGGCGGGTCTGTTTACGCTCAAAGAAGGGGTAGATGTATGTCCCCCGCGCGTAGACTCTGCCGCGGGGATAGGCAAAATCCGCGCCGTACACCGTTATGCGCTCCGCGCCGAGGTTTTCCGCAAGGGAAAGGCAGGCATGCGTCACGTTGCCCCCGGACGTGTCGATACGGGGGAGGGGCCGCCACTTTTGAGCGATATAGGCCGCCAGCGGGTGGCCGCCCGAGAAAAAAAAGGGAGCGCACGAGAGGCCCGCGAGCAGGGGGGGGCTTGCAATGTCCAGGAAGAGAGGGATATCCAGCGGCGCGGCTCCCATGAAATGGCAGTAGCTGATATGCTGGCAGTCGATGGAAACCACCGCGTCGGGGACAACGCCGCTTTTCAGCAGGGCGGGAAGGGCGGTGTCTGCGCTGATAATGAAAGGCCCGTTCTTTTTCGCGGACGGGCCGGAGCGGGTATCCGCCAGCAGGGGAAGCTGTTCGTCCAGAGAAGGGCCGGCTGCGCAGATCGCCGCTTCACGAATCGGCGGCGCGCTCCGGTTCCGGGCTTCCGCGGTTTTAAGGTTGCGGATAATGTTCGAGAACCAGCGGCCGCCGAAATGGGCCTGCACCGAATAATCCGAAGAGACGCTTTCGATGCTCCGCTGTATGGCTTCGGCGGCGGCGCTGAAACGGGGAATGTCCCGTTCCGTTCTGGCCCGCAGGGGAAATGTTTTAATGCCGCCCTCAAGAGCGGGCCGGTACTGTTCAAGAATAAAGGCCTCAATATTCTCAGGCGCGGGGTCCGCCATCAGCGTAAAACGGCTGTCACCCAGGATATTGATATACTCCCGTGAAGAGAGCAGTTCCGCCAGGCCGTTGATGTCGTATTCGATTACCAGCGCGCGGGAAACACCGGCGCGGACCAGGGCCGCCTCCACCGCGTAGCCGCCGCCCAGTCCCAGGAAAACGAGGAAGCCCTCGTCTTTCAGGGTCGATACAAGCCGCTCCCCCTCACGCCTCGGGTCCACCATTGAGTGCAGGGGATGGGCGGCGCCGATACTGTCAACCAGGGCGGGAACAATATCGCCCGAGCGGGCCTCGGGAAAGCGGTAACGGCCCAGGGTCGTCTCCGCGCCGGAGAGCTGCGGGCAGAGAGCCGGGTTGTGGGCGGAAAGCGCCAACAGGTTCCGCTCAAAATAAAAGCGCTTATCCACGATCCCCTCCTTCGCGGCGTTCCGCCATGCCCCGCAGGGCTTCTTTGATCTCCCGGTATCCACATTCCTCCTCACGGGGAAAGAGCAGCGGAACCAGTTCTCCGCGAATGATTTTCGCGTAACGGGGATCATCCAGAGCGCGGCAGAGCGTTTCCACCCCGCGCCGGCGGCGCGCCGGGCCTTCCCCGTTTACCGGTACTTCCTCAAAAAAACCTTTCATGGCGGCGCTTTCACCGGACAAGCCCCGCGCGGGATCAGCGGGAAGATTCTCAAAAACGGCGTGGTTGTCCCCAAGCGGGAAAATCCGCTTTGGCCAGGCGGCCAGGCGGCTTTTGAACCACGCGGCGTAGACATCATGGCTGCCGCCCCCTCTGGTGTCGCGGGAGCGCTTAAAGCACCGGGAGTACACCGGCCTGAGCCGTGTGGCCGCGCCGAAAAAGAGATGGTCAAACCCGTAGGGCCGCGCGTGGGTGCGGATATCCCGTACCGAAAGATCGAGGCCGGCAAGGTATATGCCGCCGGAGCTGATGCGCAGGGCCAATTCCAGGGCAGAGGCGGTCACGGTTCCCCGCTGGGGGACAATTACCGAGGGGATGCCCAGTTCACGTAAAACGAGGCTTTGCCACAGGCTGCCGTCGTTCAGTACGAGGAAGGGGAAGGCGGCGCACTGGGAGGGAAGGGCGGCGGAAAGGGCGGCGGCCAGGCCGCGCCTTACCGTCCACTGCCCGCGGAAACAGGGGTACAAATGGGAAAGCGCCCACGCGCCGCCGTCGACAGCGATTACCATATCAGGCTCAATGCCCCTTTCCCTGAGCGCCATAACCGAAGAAGACGCGGCCAGGATAAAAGCCCGCTCTTTCATCGCGGAAATACGCGGCAGAGCCGTTTCCAGGCTTGGGCCGGAGCCGGTGATTACGACGGGAGCGCTCATGCCCTTAAAGCGCAGGGCGGCGCCGATCAGCGCAAGGTTCCTGAAAAAATTGGCGGTCCATCTTCCGCCGAAGGCGGCGGCGGTCCGGTAGCCGGCGTCGGCGCGTTTGATAAATTCCGCCGTTTCGGCGACAAGGGCAAGGCAGGTTTCCCCGTACAGGCGCAGGCTCGGCCGCCATTCAATGATCTTTACCGAAGAGGCGGCGGTATCGGGTATTTCCCTTTCAAGAAAATTTTGCGCCGTTTCCCCGCTGTCGGGATACCATGCCGGAACATCCGGGGCCGCGTTCGCCCTAAAACCGCTGTCGGCGTGCAGGACGATAATTTTGCTGTTCGCGTAACGGTCCCGCAGGACCTGAACAAGATAACCGAGGCCCGGTTCGATTAATATAAAAAATTTTATATTGGCGTGTAAATTGAGCGCGTCGATATAGCGCTCCGCCTCGGCCCGGGGATTGTACCGCGAATGGAGCCGCTCCGCCCGGGCAAAACCGGACAAGGTCTCGTTCATTTATTTTTTACAGGTGGGTTCTGAGGGCCTCAAAAGCCCGGGCGGAGGACTCCGCGCTAAACAGGGAGAGCGTTTTGATTTTCATGCTTTTTGAAAGCCGGTGGGCGATCAGCTTCCCGTCAAGGCCGCCGGGGGCGAGTACCAGGCAGTTACCGTCAGGCAGGAGGCGCGCCGAACCGAAGTGCGCAGTCATGATCGCGGCGGCGCGTATAATATTCCCGGCGGCGTTTTCCGGCGGAGTTTGCAGAACTATGCAATGAAAAGAAGGGTTGTTTTTTTGGAAATGGTCAATAAGCGCCCATATTCCGGCGGCGCGGCCCGAAGCCTCCTCCGGATTGGAAACGGCGGAATTCAAAATAGCTGCGGCTTTGCTTAAAAGCCCCATTTACACCAGCCCCAATTCCTTAAACAGTTTTCGATAGGCGTCAAAATACTCGGATTTGGCAAATTCCTCAATTTTTTCTTCAGGCAGGGACTCAAGCAGATGATCCATGTAAGAGAGCACCGTTTTAAGCTCGTTTTTAAGTCCTGAGGGGATGTCAAGGTCTTCCCCGGCGGGTTCCGCGGCCGCTTCGGCGCTTGTCTCAAAGGCAGGCCCAATACTTTCGGCGGGAACATCAATAACCGCATCGTCGGCAAAAGCGGTTTCCAAATCATCGTCAAAAGAAACCGGGGTTTCTTCGACGCCCGCCTCAAAACCTTCGGGGATAATCTGCGCAAGACTGTCGTCCCCATCGGCGAGGCTCACTTCCAGGGTTTCGTTTTCTTCCGCTTTCTCCGGAACCGGAAGCTCAGGCTCTTCGTACATGCTCTCTTCGGCGGCGCCTTCAAGCTGTTCATCTTCCAGCTCAATGTTGATGTCCTCAATCCCGTCAAGGGAAATGTCGTCCAGCGAAGGTTCGTTCACGGGGTTTTCGGTAATACCGGCGGAAAGATCCGGCTCGTCAATAACCGCGCCGGAAAGGTCCAGAGAGGCCGCGTCAAAATTCTCGTCCCCGTCAAGGGAAATGTCCCCGTCAAAAACGTCTTCAGCCATTTCAGCGGCCAGGGGATCATCTTCCAGATAGGCGATTTCATCAGGCGGCGGCTCCATGGCCTCGACGCCGAAAGAACGGAGATTCCGCAAAACTTCGGAATCCTCCGCTTCGCCGCCCATGTCTATTGCTTCCGGGTTCCCTTCTTCGATAAATAAATCTTCCTCCGGCCGATTTTCGTCCATCAGATTCTCTTCAACCATCAGATTTTCTTCGATCGGGCTTTCTTCCCCCGGTACGGCAAGATCGTCAATGGAAAATTCTTCTGTAGCAAGGTCCAGCGCCATATCGGCGAGGGATTTTTCTGTCCCGGCTTTCTCTTCCTCGGCCATGTCAAAATCATCGGGGCTTATATTGATATCAATGCCCAGATCGTCAAAGTCGATATCGATCTCTTCTTCACCATCTTCGAAGCCGGAAGCGCCCGGCTCCCCTGTTTCAGCGTCCTCCACGGCCGGCTCTTCCGCGCCGAGATCCGCGCCCGGATCGTCCGCCACATCGGTAAAGGAAATCTCGCCTTCCTTTTTTTCACGGAGTGACAGATCGTCCTCCGGATCCTCGGAAAGCGAAATGTCAATGTCATGCTCCCCAATCTTGCCGCCCTCTTCGGTAAAATCGGCGGTGTTTAGGATATTATCCAGTTCGTCCCCGGTAAGGGCTATTTTTTCATCGTCTTCCCCGGAGAAGAATCCGCCGTGCTGCGGGGCCTCGGCCTTTTCTTCCGCCGGAGCCTCGGCGCGGACCAGGGCGAAATCCTGTTTCAGGGCGCTCAGCTCGTTCCGTATTGAGGCCAGCTCGTCGGCGATTTTCATGAGCAGCCGGGTGGAAAGATCGGGGGAAGTATCTTCGGCTTTCACCGCGGGTTCGCTTTCAGCCGGAATATCTTCCTCAAGCGCCAAACTTTCTCCGGCAGGCATCTCATCGGAGCTTTCTTCCGTATCCCAGCCCCCCGGCACATCCTCAAGCTCAGGTCCCATATCCTCCGGATTTTCATCATCAAAGGGCTCTTCAATGAACGCTTCCATTGGTTCTTCCGGTTCTTCGGTGAAGTCTCCCATTGGTTCTTCGGCAAAAGGTTCCCCGTTGAAGTCTTCGGCATATTCGTCAGCCGGTTCTTCTTCGGGAATGGACAGATCTTCAAAGTTGGTATCAAATTCGTCTTCAGCGGGGACGTCAGCGTCCGCAATCGCGGCCTCGGCTTCCGTCACGGAAAAATCAATATCGGGGATTTGCAGGTCCATCACCTCCAAATCCGGGTTTTCCCCCGCGCCGTCCGCGAAAGAGTCGGGCAAAGTCCGCGGGGACATATCCGAATCAGGCGATTCATCCCCGAAGTCCGTATCAAAGTCCGGCATGGACAGATCGGCGAATTCCTCGCCCACGATGTCGACGGGCAGGTCCTGGGGGCCGCTTTTTACCCATACTCCGTATTCGTCAAGCTCATCGGTTGAACCGATGGTACTCCGGTCAGAGTATATTGAAGGTTTTTTTTCAGTTACCATGAATCGCTCCCACTATGATTAACACATATTGTCAATTATCGGTACAAATACGTTCCCCCAGTAGTTTTTTGACAAAAATACATCTAGTCCGCTATTATGATCTTAGCCTCGGCCCTTCAAATTGTCAACGGCTGATTTGCGGGGTTCAAGAATATCCGCCAAGCGTCCGTTAATTAAACAATGAGAATTTTCAAATACCTCATGGGGCTGTGGACCGCCGTGGCCGTCTACTCGGTGTTTTCAGTGTTGGCCGGGCCGTCAGGCCTTTCCGCCTACGGCCAGCTTGAGGCCGAGCGGGAACGGCAGCGGGCCAATCTGCGGGATCTGGGCGCGGTAAACGAGATGCTGGAAAATACGAAAAACGGCCTGCTGTACGACCAGGACGCCGTCACGGTACAGGCCCGTCTGCTCGGATATGCCGCCCAGGACGAGCGCTTTATCCGCGTGGTCGGGCTGGGTACAGCGCGCAACCCCCATGCCGCCGCCGGCCGCGTGTACTATACCGCCGATCCCGAGTTCATTTCCGACAAAACCATCAAAATCGCCGCCCTCTGCGCGGGTCTTATCGCTTTCGCCCTCTTTTTCCTGCTTGAGAAGTTGAAGGCGGACGGCAAAGAATGAAAAACGGCGCCAAATTCGCCTGGCAATACGAGTGTATGATTTTCGGGCTTGGCAACGGAAAGTCTGGCAGGTATTTCCCGAATTGTTCCCAATTCAGGGCTTTCTGTCTGGAGCGCTGGTTGGGCCGCCTGAACCAGGTCTGTTTTACCTGGTAGTACAATTGGGCTAATCGCTCATATAGTTGTTTGTGCCAGAGAATAG
>JAISYA010000129.1 GCA_031270205.1 Treponema sp. | reverse complement strand
CACTGGGCCTACGCTGTGCCGCATTAGTCATCCACACGGCTTACGCCGTGCGGTTGTTGAGCGGGTCGTGAACACGCTTTGAAGAGTATGCCGTGTTTCGCTCGTTCTTCCCCTGTCCGTGTCTTCCGTGGTTTTCTTCAGATTAAAGCCCGCTCAGCGCTTCCTGCCCGGCGCGCTGAACAGCGCCGGCAGCTTTTTGAGAAACCGGATTATCCGGTTGAGCAGGCGGCGGAAAAAGCCGGGGTTTTGCAGGCGGTATATCTTTTGGGTGGCTTCGGCCACTTCTTCCATGCTGAAATCCCGGCGCTGGGTGTTTTCCTCAACTTCCAGTTCAAGCTGTTCAAGCTCCCCGGAAGTTTCGGAAACAACCGCGTTGATGGTTCTCCAGCCAAGCAGTTTCGCCGCTTCAAGCCGTCTGCCGCCGGCGATGAGTATGCCTTTCCTGTTGATTACAATGGGGCTGATCTGCCCATAGACTTTAAGGCTCTCGGCAAGGGCCCTTATATCTCCCATGTCTTTGCGGATTCTTTTTTTTACCGTGATATCCGTAATTGGAACCTGCATAGGCTGCCTGCTTAGTCAAGGAGGGGATTGTAGGAAGGCATCTCCCATCCGCCCTCCGGATCGTTGTCATACGGCGCCGCGGAGTCCGCAGCCGGTTCGTCCGTTAGTACCGCTTCGGCCGCGTCGCTTGCGCCGGTAAGTATACCTTCTTCCGCCGTCTCCGCGCCGGCCGGGGGAAGCGGAAGGGCCGGCTCTCCTGTTTGGATTTCCGGTTCCGGCAGCGGCATTGCGGGAAGGGGATTGGTATTGTTGAAAGGCCAGGAAAGACCGCCCTGCCCACTGTTTGGGGAATTAGCGCCGGTGTTTGCGGAGCTGGCGCCGCTGTTTGGGGAGCCGGTTCCGCTGTTTGCGGGGCTGTTGGTCCGGCCGCCGGTGTTCCGGTTGTTCTGATTGCGCTGATTGATCTGATTGTTCCCCGGCGCGGGATCATCCCGCAGTTCGGGGAGCAGGTCCAGGGGCAGGGTCGGCATGGTGAGGGAACCGAGCAAAAGGTCTTCTTCCATTCCGAGCGCGCCGCCGCCTGAAACACCGAAAGACATTCCCGCCGGCCGGGAGACGCCGCCGCCGTGTATGTCGCAGTACCGGCTCGGCTGGGTTCCTTCCAGGAAGGGAAGCGTAACCTCCCCCTCGTTGCAGGACGGGGTTTTGAGCAGCCCCGATTTGGCGCAGACCGTTACGTCAATAATTCCCGTGGCGGGCCGCGCAAAGTCGCGGCGGGGCAGGCCCTGGTGGATTTCCCGCATGTAGTCGCCCCAGACCGGGCCGGCCAGGGTGGAGCCGGTAAGTTCAACGCCCAGGGAGTTGCCGGGCTTGTCAAAGCCAAACCATATCGCCGTGGAATAATAGGGGCTGTAGCCTACCGCCCAGGCGTCCGACCAGTTCTGCGGTGTTCCCGTCTTGCCCGCCACCGGCATCCTGAAGGACTTGCCGTTTTCGTCCTTAAACGTAAACTTTGATCCCCAGCCTGCGCCGTTGGCCAGCGTCCCCTCTTCCACGGTTTTTTCGAGTATCTTTGTCATGATGTAGGCGTTTTGGGGACTGATCACCTGTACGGCGCTGCCCATGCGGCGCTGCCGCAGGCGCACGTCCCGCTCCACGTCCAGCGCCACCCTGCCGTTGCGGTCCTCCACCGAGCGGATAGCGATGGGCGTTACATCACGGCCCTGGTTGCCGAAAATCGAGAAGGCCCGCGCCATTCGCAGCGGCGAGGCGGAGATAATGCCCAGGCCCAAAGGATACACACGGGGGAAAGTCCGCCGGATTTGGGCCGGGTCGGTAATTCCCAGGAGCGCCGCCGCCCGGTCAATGGCGGCGTCAAAGCCGATGGTATCCAGCACCTTGAGGGACGGCACGTTCATTGAGTGGGCGAGGGCGTTGTAGAGCAGCACCGAGCCTTTCCATTCGCCTCTGAAGTTAAGGGGAATATAGGGAGTGCCGTCCTCGTTGTGAAACACGACCGGCACGTCGTATATGAGGGAGGACGCGGTAAGTTTACGGCTGTCTATGGCCGCCGAATAGTACAGGGGCTTGAAGGAAGAACCGGGCTGGATGTTGCCCTGCGTGGCCCGGATTAGCTGGTTCGATTCGTCGTATTTGGAACCGCCGATAATGGCGGTAATATAACCGGTTTCGTTTTCTATGGAGATCAGCGCCCCTTCGACCACGTTCTGCTCGGTGCTTACCTTGAGGTTGCTGAAGCCGGTATTGGTGATCACTTTAAGGTCCTGGACGCCGAAGACCAGGGCCGCCATATCCACAATGGGGTTAATGGTTTTCGTGTAACGGGAGAGGGCCTTCTGTTCGTTCTGTCCCGCCGCGGTCGCGTGAACATCGCCCAGATCAAAGGCGAGGGTTAGCAGCTCCACGATGGGGATATAGGTGCGTTCGGCCTGCGCATAGCCGCGCGTTTTGGAGCGGGCGAATTCCCTGTTTGCCCTGGCAAGCCCCTCGGCCATAAATTTCGCCCCCGCTTCCTGGTGGCGCAGGTCCAGCGTCGTAAGCACCGTGTACCCGTCCCGGTAATAGTCCATCGTGCCATACATCAGGCCGTCCAGTTCCCGGCGGACATACTCGCTGAACCAGGGGGCCTTGTCCTCGCGGTTGTAATACGCCGCGGTGGAGGCCCTGGTGTAATCGTAATTATCCCAGTACTCATTGAAGGACGCTTCCGCCTCTTCCCCGGTGGTGTAGCCGAACTCGATCATGCGGTCAAGCACATAACGCTGCCTGCTTCTCGCCTCGTTGGGATTATCAAGCGGGTTGAAGCGCGAGGGGCTTGAAAGCTGCACGGCCAGCAGCGCCGCCTCGGCCAGAGTGATCTCTTTGGCGCTGTGATTAAAGAAGTATTTGCTTGCCGCTTCCACACCGTAGGTCCCCGGCCCCATGTACATATAGTTAAGGTAAATTTCGAGAATCTCGTTTTTCGTGTAACGCCGTTCCATCTGGAAGGCCCACCAAAGCTCCCTGATCTTCCGGCGGTAAGTATACTCGCTCCGGTTGGTGTACAGGGTTCCCGCCACCTGCTGGGTAATGGTTGAGCCGCCGCCCAGGTTTTTACCGACAAGCTGCCCCACGAACGCCCGCGCGATACCGCGGATACTAAAGCCGCGGTGGTTGTAAAAGTCGGGGTCTTCCCTGGCAAGCACCGCCTGAATAAGGTGCCGGGGCAGTTCATTGAGGGAAACCAGTTCCCGCTTTTCATCAGCGGAAAATTCGGTGATCAGGGTTCCGTTAATGTCCAGCACCTTGGTCGGCAGGGCCGGGGCGAATTCAACAAAGTTTTC
>JAISYA010000071.1 GCA_031270205.1 Treponema sp. | reverse complement strand
TAGTCGGCGGAGATAAGCAAAAAGCCCGGCCTGGCGATGAAGGCTTCCCGGATGCGCCGGCCCTCTTCGGCCCTGATGGGGATGTTTTGCAGGTTTGGCTCGCGGCTGGAAAGGCGGCCCGTGGCGGTGCCGGTCTGCACAAAGTTGGTATGCAGCCGCCCTTCCCGGTCGGCCATGTCCGCCAGAGTGTCCACGTACGTTGATTTCAGTTTTGCCAGCGTGCGGTGCCGGAGGATCAGCGCGGGAACCGGGTCCTGCGGGGCCAGTTCTTCCAGGGCCGCGGCGTCGGTGGAATAGCCGGTTTTGGTTTTCTTGCCGGGGGTGAGTTTCCGCTCGACAAACAGCACTTCCTGCAATTGCTTGGTGGAGGAAAGGTTAAACTCGCGGCCCACGGTTCTCCAGGTTTCATCCTGAATGTGGTCCAGTTCTACGGAAAGTTCCCTGCCGTAACCGATCAGTACCTTTGGTTCGATTTTAATTCCCTCCCCTTCCATTTCGGCAAGGATGGGCAGCAGGGGCATTTCAAGGTTTTCAAACAGCGCCAGGGCTTCGGCTTTTTTAAGCAGCGGCTCAAGGTAACGCATCATCCGCATACAGAGGTCCGCGTCCTCCGCCGAATAGCGGGCGGCCGTTTCCAGGGGAACCATGTCAAACGTGCCGCCCTTGGGCACAATGTCAAAGTAGGCGGTGGGGGAATAGTCAAAGGTATACGAAGCGAGGGAGTCAAGGGAATAGTTGTTTCGTTCCGGGTCGGCAAGCCAGGCCGCTACCATGGTGTCCCATATTTTGCATTGCCAGCGCGCCGCTCCCCAGCCGCGGCTTACTTTGTAGTCGAACTTGGCGTTATGGGCGGCGATGGTCATTGCGGGATCGGCGAAAAGCGGGACGAGCAGGGCGCGGACTTTTTCGGGATCAAGGAAAGGCGACGGTTCGCCGCCGGCTTCCCCGGCGCCAGGCTCGGCGCCGTCCGTACGGTCCGCGGCTTTTCTCCCGTGGGGCGCGACCGGCACATAGTACGCCTCTTTGGGCTTCAGCGCCAGTGAAATGCCAATGGGGCGGGCGTTCCACGCGTCAAGCGAATCGGTCTCGAAATCCAGGGCGAGCAGTTTTTGTTTTTTTGCCCCGGCAAGGAGCGATTGTAATTCGGCCATATCAAGGATGATCCGGTACACGCCGTCTCCCAGCAGGGATTTGTCCGCGCTTGAGTACGTCCATTCGGGCCTCGTGGCGGGAGCATGGTCCGCGCCGCGCTCGTGCGGCCGGTCCGCGGCGGGGCTTGCGCCGGGAACGCCCACATCAGGGTCAAGCTGTTTGGCGCTTTGACGTATGCCCTCGCGGAACAGAATCCGCGCGCCCGCCGGCCGGTCGAGGTTTTCAACGGAGAGCTCGTCGATGTGTTTCACCGGCAGGGGCATATCGGCCGCAAGCCGGATCAGGGAGCGGGAAAAATAGGCGCTCTCTTTTCCTTCGGAGAGCTTTTTTCCCACCGCGCCCTCAATGCCGGCAATGTTTTCATAAATCCCGTCCAGGGAACCGTAACGGACCATGAGTTTAACCGCGGTTTTTTCACCCACCCCTTTCACGCCGGGTACATTGTCCGACGCGTCCCCGGTAAGGGAGAGGAGGTCCAGCATTTTTTCCGGCCCCACTCCCCATTCGGCCCTGACCTCGTCGGGGCCGACCAGTTCCCAGGCAAGGCTGCCCGAAGCGCCGCCCGGCCGCCTGCTTTCGCCCTTTACCGGCTTGAGCGGCCGCAGCTCAAAAGTCCCGTCTCCCACGAGTTGCAGCAGGTCTTTATCCGAGGAAAGAATATAGCACTGCCGTTTTTCGGCCCGGCATTTTCCGGACAGGGCGGCGATAATATCGTCGGCCTCAAACCCGTCCGCCCGCAGGCTGGGAATACCCAGGGCCGCGAGAAACTCTTCCACCAGCGGCACTTGGTTGTGCAGGTCCTCCGGGGCCTTTTGCCTGGTCGCCTTGTATTCGGGGTATTTTTCGTGACGGAAGGTCGGGGTGCGCGAATCAAAAACCGCCGCCAGCCGCAGCGGTTTTTTAACCGCGTCCCGCGCTCCCGTGTCGTCCCCGGCCGCCGCGCCCTCATCAAGCAGGGTCACCAGCGTCCGCGCAAACCCGAACAGGGCCGAAACATTCCGGCCCAGACTGTTCCTCAGCGGATGGGTAAGAAAGGCAAAATAGGAACGGTAAATCAAACCGTAAGCGTCAATTAAATAAAGGGGAGGTTTATCAGGCATACATTCAATCCAGATAATTCTCCATGCTTTCGGCCTCAAACGCCCGGCGAATGTTTTCGGAGGCGTTTTGCACGACGAGCTTTCTTTTGGGCCAGGCGGTTTTCTCAAGCGCCGTTTTTAGCAGCTTGCGGGCCGTGGGGGAGATGGATTCGAGTTTACCCATATCCAGGACCACAAGGACGGAATATTCGAGCGGTTCGTGCTTTTCGCTGAAAGCCGCCAGCTCTTCTTGCAGGGCGGGGACATTGGCATCGTCCATCCGCCCGACAAGGGAAAGGGTGAGGGCGCTTTCTTCTTCTTTTTTAATGACCAGGAATTTTTCTTCCTGAACAATGAGTTTGATAAATCCGGTCATTTCAAAAACTTCCCGGATAGATTCATTCAAATTTTTAATGACCAATCTGCGGCCCGATTGTTTCAATGCCTTCTGCGTCTGCAGGAGCAGGCGCAGCCCCATACTGGATATGTAGGTCAAGTCTAAAAGATCGATGATAAGCTCGGCAAAGTCGTTTCCCACCTGCTTGATTTTCCGTTCAAACTGGGGAGCGGTGACCGTGTCAAGGCGTCCCGAAAGCAACAGGGCTAATGATGTACGGCCAAGCCGTTCCGATTTTATGGTCATGATCCCCCCTTTGAAACCGCTCCCGGCTATACCGCACGATTTTCAGGCGGCCAGGATTTGGTGATAATCAAGCGGTTCTTTCCTTCTTTGTAGCTGTATTCAATAGTATCCATTGTGCGTTTTACAATCAATACGCCCAGCCCCCCTGCCTTCCGCTGTTCCAGCGGCAGGCTAAGGTCAGGCTCGGCGTACTTGAGGGGATCGAAAGGCTCCCCCCGGTCAATAAACCTGAGTGTCATGGTGGTTTCGCCGGGCCGCCGCCGGATTCCGCATTCCACAACTACTTCTCCGCCCGAAGACGACTCCCCGCTTTCGGCCGCTCCCGCGCCTGCTTCCGCAATATCCCGCAGGCCGCCTGTGTACCCGTAACTTGCGATATTGACAAAAATCTCCTCGGCGGCGAGTTCTATACTGCCTTTGGTTTTCGCGGGGCAGGCCTCCGCGTCCAGCTCCCGCCCGATAAAGCCGATAAGTTTTTCCAGTTCGCCGACATCCGCCCGCAGTGTGAGAGAGCGGATGGGCTGTTTCCCTGAAAGGCGGAGGGCCAGCATGGTGATGTCGTCGGATTGTTCCGCGCCGGCGGAGAATCGTCCGACTGAGTCTCGAAGGGCAGGCAGGAGTTCACGTAACGGAAGACGGTTGTTCACATCAAGAAAATGGCGCAGCCGCTCCTTGCCGTAAAAATAGCCGTCGGTATCTTCCGCCTCGGCAATGCCGTCGGTGTAGAGAAACAGGGTGTCGCCGTCCTCAAGGCTTGTCTCGCGGCAATGGTAAACCGTGGTCTCGCTGCCGGCGAGAACCAGGTCCGGCGGGGAAACAAAAAAGGCGGCGGGCTGGTCCCTCTTTTTCAAAAGCGGCGGATTATGGCCGGCGTTGATATAGCTCAGGCGGCCCGAGGAAATTTCCAGCACTCCGAGCCATGCGGTAACAAACATGTTGGCGCGGTTGTTTTGGCAGAGCTGCCGGTTGGTGTTTTCCAGGGCAGGCGCCGCCGCCGCCCCGCTTTGCAGGTAGTTCTTGATCAGGGTTCTGGCGATTGCCATGAACAGCGCCGCGGGAATTCCCTTGCCGGAAACATCGGCCATGATTACCGCGAAATGATTATCGTCAATAAAAAAGAAATCGTAAAAATCGCCGCCCACTCCTTTGGCCGGATGCACCTCGGCGTACAAATCGAATTCGTTTTTCCGGTTCGGGAAAGGGGGAAACTCGTTTGGCAGCATACTGCTTTGTATCTGGGTAGCCACGTCAAGCTCGACGGCGATTCGTTCTTTTTCGGCGGTGGCCCTGGCAGTTTCGGCGATGTGATTCTTCAGGCGGCTTGTCATGGTGTTAAACGAGGCGGCAAGCTGTTCAAGTTCGTCACCTGTTCTTATTTGCACCTCACGGTTGAGGTTTCCCCGGCTTGCCTCCTGAACGCCCTCGTTCAGGGCGAGTATGGGATTGGTGATGGCGTCGGTGAATTTTACCGAAAGCAGGACGATTGCCAAAAAACTCAAGAGCAGAACGAGCGCGATAAAACCGGCGAGGAAAACTATGTACCTGTCCATGTTGTCCCTGATCTCTCCGGTGATACTCTGTATTTGCTCCTCTATGATCCAGGCCGGCACGCTGATCTCCTGGGCCGGAATGGCAACGCCCAGGCTCCAGCCCAGGGTGTGAACCGGAGCGTAGGCCACATACACCGGCATTCCATCCATTTCAAGCTCGGTCATGCCGTTTGCGCCGAGTGTCATGCTAAAGGCAAGGCTGCGCAGCCTGGGGTCCCGGCTTTTGAAAAAGTTCTCTCCCTCAATATCTCCGTCATCGCCGGTTTTCACTTCGATGCTGTCCGAAGAAAAGAGCTTCATCCCCGATTGGTCCAGCAGAAACAAATAACCGGCGCTCCCCACTTTGGCCGAATCGATGATCTCTGAGAGATCGGCAAACAGCACCGTGCTGCGGGCCACGCCTTTGAATATCCGCCCGCCGCCTGAACGGTCGTAGAAGGGCATGGCGCAGGAAAAGGCCGGCCCCCGCCCCCGGGGGTCGAAGTACACATTCGTCCAGTACAGCGCCCCCGTTTCCTTTGCTCCGTGGTACCATGAATGAAGCCGGGGATCAAAATCCTCCGAGGGCCAGGGAAAGGCGTCCATGGCGATAATGTAGCCCGCTTCGCCGCCTATGGCGCTGGTGGTTATCCCCCGGTCAACCACGATGATCTGCCTGAGTATTTCCCCGATATTTCCCGCCAAATCCGTTTCGTTTTGTATTGCCGAAAGGTCAACTCCCGGCGCGGCGTGCAGATAGGGTTCGGCAGGCGATGTCTCCCCGGGCCGCACGCGGATCAGCGGCTTGTCCGGCCATACTTCTTTATTGGTATAAATCGAACCCGCGATGTCGGCGGTCATTCGGGTGTGATGTTCGATTTTGAGCAGCTTCTCGTCCAGAATAAACGCTATGTCCGCGGCTATTTGGGAAATACTGCCGGTTACCTGTTCTTCCAGGGCGTATGCGCCGATATCCGCGGCGGCGTCCCCCAGATTGCCTGAATTGGAAAGCACCATTTTTCGGATTCGCGCAACGGTAAGGAAAAACAGAAGGCTGAGAAAAAGGATAACGATAAAAGAGGCCGAGAGGGTCTGTATGAGGAGGCGGTTCCGCAGTGTCATCAGGGGCTCTCCGCGGGAACAGTAACCGGCGGCAGCCGCAGATATTTGCTTTCGGCGGCTTTCAATTCCGTCATCCAGGGATACTGGTCAAATAGTCCCCCGTCCCGCCCCCACTCAGGAAGCATAACCGCGATATTCGCCATGGTAACCGCGGGGCTTAGGCTTGCGGTATTCACGAGCTTCCCCTCGAAGATATAGGTATCCGGCGTTTCCTCGCCGGCAAGTTTCGCCGCCAGCAGGCGCATGTTTACCGTACCGATAAGGCCGGGATCTTCCGCCGCGGCGCAGATCCACACGGCGGAACGGGCCAGCATCAGTTTGAGATTGTCGTTGGAAATGCCGATACTCACCAGCTCGATGTCCAGCCGGCCCGCCTCGTACAGAGCGTCCGCGCAGCCCTTGGCAAACTCGTCATGGGAAGCCCAGACCGCGTCCACCGTGCCTTCAGGCAGGCGGGCCAGCGCCGCCGTCAGCGCCTCTTTGACGCCGCTTCGGGCAAAGCCGAAGTCCTTCGGGCTGACCAGCGCCACTTCCTCAATTTTTCCCTCCCTGACAAACTCGTCGAAAACCCGCTGCCGCCGGTCCAGTTCAGGAATACCCGGTCCAAACCATGCGCGGATAACCCGTACCGGCCGGCGGCCCGGACTTTGGCCGGACGACGATCCGTCAAAACGGGCGAGAATCGCCTCAAGCGAAAGCCGGGCCAGCGACTCATCCCCCTGAACGGTACTGGTTATTCCCGGCATAACCTCGCCGGAAGAATCGCCGTTTTTATTGGGGGGAACGTCAAAAGTCACCACCTTGATCCCCCTGTCGAGTACGGGCGCGAGGCTGCTGTATGAAAAACCGGGGCCGCCGCGGGCAAGGATAAGGCCGTCGTAATCGGCGCCGGCAATCCGCTTGATAAGCTCCCGGCAGCGCTCATGTTCCCCGTCGGTGAGAAAAGTATCCACCGTAAAACCCATGGACCGCCCCTCGGACACACAGGCAGCGGTGAAGCGCCATGTTTGATCCCCCTCCGCCTGATTGAGGACTACCGCCACTTTTACAATCCCGTCAGTCATGGCCTCCGGCATGCAGCGCTCCAGAACCCGTCTCGCCGGAGGCCCCTTCCGCAGCGTAGCCGCAGATACCGCGTTGGCCGTTTTCCCGGCCGCAGGAGAGAACGCCGTCCCCCCACAGGACAGAAGTGCGAGAACCGCCAGCGCAGGTATAAAACCGGCAAATCTTTTCATAGCGGGTATTATTATAATATGTAAACAGAACTTTGTTAAGAAACGCATGCGCTACATTTCCCATAACGCCGAAACGGGAACGGCGTAGAGGTCTTTGCCAAATCCAATTACCTGCGTTCCCCGGTAGAGAAGAACGCCGCGCACAAAAGAGCCGGGGACCAGTTCTTTTAGATAACGGAGATGTTTAAAATCTTCCGCTACCGCGCTTGCGGAAGATTTTAGCTCAATTGCAAGGATTCTTCCCTGTCTGTCCTGAACAATAAAATCAACTTCTTTCCGGTCGCCGGTTCTAAAAAAATAAAGTTTTAAACCATCAAGCAAAGAAATTTCCTTTGTTAATTCACCGGCCACAAAATTTTCCAGAACGAAACCGTACAGCGGGTTCTGTTTTTTTTCGATCTCCTGGGGTTCCATTCCCAAAAGATGGCAGAGCAGCATGGTATCGGTAAAATAAATCTTCGGCGTTTTTACCAGCCGTTTTTCCAAATTCGCAAACCAGGGCGGAAGCAAAAAAGTGAGGAACACGCCGTTCAGAAGCGTTCGATAGCGCTTGATGGTAGGCTGGCTCAGTTTTAACGCGCCGGATAAATTCGCGTCATTGATAAGCCCTCCGGTGCGGCTTGCCAGAATAGAAAGCAAACGGGGAAACAAGTCCAGCCGGTCAATATCGGAAAAATTCCGTATGTCGCGCTCAAAGAGGATGGTGAGATAATTTTCGAACCACGGCCCCCTGTTTTTTATCTCCAGCGACAGTTTTGGAAAACTCGTGCGGGCGATAATGCTGTTGATATCCACTTTGGAATATTGGCGGCCTGTGTCCGGCGCTCCGCGGAACATGCTTTCGACAAAAGCGCCGGGTTTGTTCAGTATCTCAGCCGCGGAAAAAGGGTACAATGTCCTGACATACATACGGCCTACCAGCGCTTCGGCAAGACGGGGAATAAGCATGATGTCCGCGGAGCCGGTGAGCAGAAACTTTACTTCCGTTTTGCCGCGCCGCAGCTTATCGATCCGTTGTTTAAGGGCCAGGAATGAAGCGGGAACCAGTTGAATTTCATCAAGAATTACGAGTCCTTCCTCTATATCGGCAAAGGCCTGTCCGGGGGCGGCTATTTCGGCGCTTCGCTGGCTTAAATCGTCAAAATTTATATATCGGACTTTGCTACCGGCGGGCTGCCCGGCAAAACCGGCTTTTCCGAAACTTTCCGCAAGGGTGCTTTTCCCCGTCTGTCGCGCTCCATTAATGAAAACCGCCTCAATATCCTCAAAATCCCGGTTTATCGCCCGGACAAGACGTCGTTTTACTTCCATGGTTCCATCTCCCGGCTTTTGCAAATCTAACATGGTACTTTAGATAATCTAATACTATATATTAGATTATCTAATATCATATATTAGATAATCTAATATAAACAAGTTGGATTTTCAAGTATCCTCCCCTGGAAAATCCCCGAAAAAGCGCTTGCTTTTTTAAGTTAGGCGTTTTATAATACTACCAGAAGTTTTCCCAAAACTGCAGTTTTGGGAAAGCGGCCCTAAAATTCGCGGTTTTGCAGGGCTGGAAGCCTGAAAAACCGCAAGAGCCTGTCCGCAAACCGCGCCCCGGTTATGCCGGGAACATTAGCGCATGGTCAATTGGTTTTGGGACAGGTTCATCATTCTGAATATTTCCCAAAACCGCGGGATTGGGAAAGGCGTTTTTAATTTTAGGCAAAACGCATGGCAGGAGGTATTCCATGATAGAACAAAGTGCCGATGTGCAGGCCAGCGTAAAGCTCCGGTATGGTATGATCGGCGGAGGGCAGGGTTCTTTTATCGGCGATGTGCACCGGAAATCCATTGCTTTGGACGGCCTGGCCGAAATTGTAGCAGGTTGTTTTTCCCGCTCTGCGGAAAATACCCTGGCAACGGGGGCCGCCCTGGGCATTTCCAACGAGCGGCTTTACAAAACCTTTGAGGAAATGGCCGAAGCCGAGGCAAAGCGGCCGGACAAAATCGACTTTGTGGTGATTGTTACCCCCAATGCTGCCCATTATCCTGCGGCAAAGGCCTTTTTGAGCAGGGGAATCCCCGTGGTTTGCGACAAACCCCTCTGTTTTGAAGAGTCCGAAGCGCAGGAATTGGTCGATTTGGCCGGGAAAAACAAGCTTTTGTTCTGCGTTACCTATACCTATACGGGAAACGCGGCGGTTAAGCACGCCCGGGAACTGCTCCGCAGGGGCGAAATCGGGGACATTATCTATGTGAGCGGCGAATATCCCCAGGAATGGCTTTTGGCGCCGGCGGAGAAAGAGGGCAACAAGCAGGCCGGGTGGCGGACGGATCCCAAAATGGCGGGCAAATCCAACTGCGTAGGCGATATTGGTACTCATGTTGAAAACATGGTTTCGTATATCACCGGATTGAAAATCAAATCCCTGTGCGCCAGGCTGGACAAGATCGGCCCTGGGAACCGGGTTCTGGACGACAACGCCACGATCATGCTGGAATACGAAGGCGGCGCGAAGGGCGTGTACTGGACCAGCCAGGTTGCGTCGGGTTACGACAACGGTTTAAGGGTGCGGATTTTCGGGACCAAAGGTTCTATCGAGTTTAGGGAAGAAGAGAGCAACTATCTGAAGGTTTCGATTTTCGGGAAACCGGGCGCCCTGCTTTCCCGCGGCAGAGACGCCTTCTACCCCCATGCCCAGAGCTATTCCCGAATCCCTTCGGGGCATCCTGAGGGCTACTTTGAGGCAATGGCGAATATCTACAAAACCTACATCAGGGCGCTGATCAAGCAAAGGGAAGGAAAAGCCCTTACGACTGAGGATTTGGATTTCCCCAACGCCGGGGACGGACTTGAAGGAGTCCGCTTTATCGGAAAATGTGTTGAAAGCTCCGCCAGGGGAGCGGTTTGGGTTAATTATTAAACGCGCCGGGGGTATCCCCGCGCCAATCAGGAGGAGTATATGGCAAGACCGGTTACGATTTTTTCAGGACAATGGGCGGATCTGCCCTTTGAGAAATTTTGCGGGAAGGTTAAATCCTTTGGTTATGACGGCGTTGAGATTGCCTGCTGGGGCGACCACCTCGATCTGAAAAAGGCGGCTACAGAGCCTGACTATGTAGAAGAGCGCAAGGCGATTCTCAAAAAGCACGGCCTTAAAACATGGGCCGTCGGGACACACCTTGTGGGCCAGTGCGTGGGAGACAACTGGGACCCCCGGCTGGACGGTTTTGCCCCTTCGTCACTGGCGGGAAAACCCGATGAAATCCGCAAATGGGCGATTCAGGAAATGAAGTACGCCGCGGCCGCCGCCAAGAACATGGGCGTCAAAGTCGTTACCGGCTTTATGGGCAGCCCCGTTTGGGCTTACTGGTACTCGTTCCCCCAAACCACCGAAAAAATGATCGACGACGCTTTTCAGCAGATCGTAAAACTCTGGACTCCGATCTTTGACGAGTTCGACAAACACGGGATCAAGTTTGCCCTGGAAGTGCATCCGACCGAAATCGCCTATGACTATTACACCGCCGAACGGCTGCTCAAGGAATTCAAGAACCGCAAAACGCTGGGATTCAACTTTGATCCTTCCCACCTGATCTGGCAAGGCGTTACGCCGCACCTTTTCCTGCGGGATTTTGCAAGCAAAATCTACCATGTGCACATGAAAGACGCGGCGGTCACCCTGGACGGCAAGGCGGGAATTCTCGGTTCGCATATTACCTTCGGCGACACCAGGCGGGGATGGAATTTCCGTTCCCTGGGTCACGGGGATGTAGACTTTGAAAACATCATCCGGGAACTTAACGCCATGAATTACAAGGGGCCGCTTTCGGTGGAATGGGAAGACTCCGGCATGGAGCGGGAGTACGGCGCGAAAGAAGCCTGTGAATTTGTCAGGAAGGTTGATTTTTCGCCCTCCAATGTGGCCTTTGACAAGGCGCTGAAATCGGACTGATGACCGGAAATGATCCACAGCGAATGACAGTCAGACAATTTGAAACCGGCGATATTATTCTCTCGATTCAGGGCATCACCAAGGAATTTGACGGGGTGAAGGTTCTGGATAATGTCTCTTTCGATCTCAGGCGCACTGAGATCATGGGGCTTATCGGGGAGAATGGCGCCGGTAAATCGACCCTGATCAAAATCATCACCGGTATTTACTCGCCCGGCGGCGGTTCGCTGGAGCTTAACGGCAGTCCGGTGCATATCCCCGATTACATCACCGCAAAAAAACAGGGCATATCAATGGTTCCCCAGGAATTCAACCTTATCAACACGCTTACGGTATACGAGAATATTTTTCTGGGGAACGAATTCCGCCTTAAATCGGGCCTGCTGGACAAGCCCCGGATGCGGGAACTCGCGGCCAAACAGCTTGAGGAACTCAAGATGCCCGTGGGGGTGAACCAGCTGGTAAGCAGGCTTTCGGTGGCGGAAAAGCAGATGGTGGAAATTTCCAAGGCCCTGATGCTCCACGCCAAACTGCTCATCATGGACGAGCCGACCACAACCCTTACCGGCCATGAAGTGGAGACCCTCTTTGCCCTGATGCGGGACCTGCAATCCCAGGGCGTTACGATCATTTTTGTTTCCCACAAGCTGGGCGAGATCAAGGCGATCTGTGACCGGGTGACGGTGCTGCGGGACGGCCGCCTGATCAGTGTGGACGAAGTTTCCACGGTCAACGAGGAAGACATTGCCCGCAAAATGATCGGCCGCACCGACTTTCACCAGATTTTCCCCCCAAAACTCCCCCGGCCGGCGGACACGGTAGCGCTGGATGTCAAAGACCTTTCGATCAAGGGCCTGTTGAAAAACATCTCGTTTTCGCTGCGGAAAGGGGAAGTACTCGGTTTCGCGGGCCTCGTGGGTTCGGGCCGCACGGAACTTGCCGAGGCGGTAATGGGCTTGCGGCCGTTAAGCGCCGGAACCATCAGCGTGGAGGGCAAGGCGGTACAGATAAAAAAACCTGCCGCCGCGGTGAACCACAGTCTGGGTTACCTCAGCGAGGACCGGCAGGGCAAGGGCATTGTGCAGGGCTTCAACCTGCCCCAGAACATCACCCTTATTTCGCTGAAAGGGTATCTTCAAGGGCTGTTTATCAACAAAAAAGCCGAGGCGGATAAAACCGGGGAATACGTCAAAACCTTTCGCATCGCGGCGGCTTCACAGAAAATGGCCCTGCGGTATCTTTCCGGCGGCAACCAGCAAAAGGTGTACCTTTCCCGCTGGCTGGATACCAGCCCCTCGATACTCATTCTCGACGAGCCGACCAGGGGGATCGATGTCAGCGCCAAGCACGAGATTTACGAGTTCATTCACCAGCTGGCCTCCCAGGGTATTTCCTGCTGGGTGATTTCCTCGGAACTGGAAGAGATCATCGGCCTTTGCAGCCGGGTGTACGTGATGCGGGAGGGAGCGCTGACCGGCTGCCTGGAAGGCGCGCATATCAATGAAGAAGAAATTATGTTCCACGCAACAGGAATTAAGGGGAGTCAAGTCTGATGAGTAAATGGTCAAGCAGCAAAACCGGGCTTGCCGCGTATGCGGCTAACTTCAAATGGAGCGAACATTCCACCGGTCTGGGTTTTATTCTGCTTTTTTTGTTAGGTGTTTTTGTTTCCGCCCTTGCCCAGGGCTTTCGGGGGGCGCCCGTTTTTGTTACCCCGGCAAATTTCCTTATGGTGCTCCGGCAGGTGTCGTATACCGGGATCATCGCCCTGGGAATGACGCTGGTCATCATCTCCGGGGGCATCGATCTTTCGGTAGGTTCCATGATGGCCTTCGTGGGAGGCGTCGCGGTTTTTCTGCTTAAACGATTTCCGGGCAATTCCCTTTTCGGCGTGCTCATCGCCCTGCTCTTTGCCCTGGTCTTCGGTGTTTTCTGCGGCTTTGTAAACGGCTTTATGGTAACCAGAGGGCGCATTGCCCCCTTTATCGCGACTCTGGGTACCATGGCGATTTTCCGCTCGCTGATTTTGTATTTTTCAAAGGCGGCGAATATCGAATCGACCAATACCATGTTCATCACCTTCGGGCCCGCGCAGATACTGGGTGTTTCCCTGCCGGTGTGGATATTCTTTATCCTGGCGGCGCTTATGCACCTGCTGCTGAACAACACCCGCTTCGGCCGTTATGTCTGCGCCGTAGGGGCCAACGAACAGGTTGCCCGATACTCGGCGATCAATGTACAATTGATAAAGTTAATTCCCTACGCCATCACCGGTTTTATGGTGGCGGTTTCTTCCATGCTCTGGGGTTCGAGGATCAACGGCATACAGCCCAGCCAGGTCGGCTCGGGCTATGAGCTTGACGCCATCGCGGCGGTGGTGATCGGGGGAACTTCCATGAGCGGGGGCAAAGGGACTATAATCGGCACTGTGCTGGGGGCGATCATGCTGGGGATGATCAACAACATGCTCGTTCTGGGCGGCATTTCGTCGTTTTTACAGCAGGCCGCGCGAGGTTTGGTTATAATTGTGGCAGTATTGCTGCAATATAATAGCAACAAATAATTTTTTTGGAGGAAAAAGATGAGAAAAATCGCAATCGTACTGCTGGCCATGCTTCTGGCCGCGCTTCCGGTATTTGCCGGCGGCGCAAAACAAGAGGGGGGGAGCGTAACTAAAATCGGCATCGCCGTCCCAACGGCGGATCACGGC
>JAISYA010000042.1 GCA_031270205.1 Treponema sp. | reverse complement strand
TAGTCGGGTACCCCGCCCAGTAACCGCACGGCGAAGCCGTGTAGCTGAGCAATGCGGCATGGCGTAGGCCCCGTGACCGCCCCTGTAGCCATAGACCGCGCGACGGCTTTAGCCGGAGCGGTGGCCGCTCAGGCTTAGTTGAGGACCCTCAACAGGCTTAGTTCCGGGCGCATTGCTTCACGTTAAATCTTACCATAGGAGCCATACCAGCGCTTACCGGAACACGATGCTGTTTCACCGGAATGCAAACCGCCGTTCTCGCGCTGAAAAACCCAACTGAACTGCCGGAACAACCGGTCCTGCTGAATCGGGGACAGGCAGGATGAGCCTCCTCGGAACAAGCCCGCGGTATCCTGGTTTAGCCCCGCTACTGGCTCAACGCCTGCAAAGCCTGGCGGAGTGAAGTAAGCTGGTTACTGAGATTCGTGACTTGTTCCGCCTGGGCGGCGTTCTCGGAACGCAATTCGTTAATGGTATTGTCCCGCGCGGCGTTCTGGGAGCGCAGGTCGTTGATGACGGTTTCACGGTCAACGACTGTCTGGTTGAGGGTTGCTTTTTCGCCTTCAAAGGAAGCGGCGCGCTTTTCCAGATCGGCGTTTGCGGAGCGGAGACCGGCGGCCTGGCTCTCAAGCTCGCTGAGACGCCGGGTCAGGCCGGAACCCTGGGAGCTTGCGGCCTCAACGGTCCGGCTAAGGGCGGCGACGCTTTCCTCAAGCACGGCGTTTTTTTCCCGCAATTCCGCGAGGGCCGCTTCCGCCGCTTCCGCGCCTGAGAGAGAAAGCGCGTCCTGGCTTCTTATGGCCGCTTCAACTATCGCTTCCATTGCGTTAATCGCTTGGGCGTAGAGGTCCTTTCGGGCCTGTATTGAACGGATGCCCTGAAAAGCGGGGGTGTTGAGAAAGTCCCGCATGGAACGGAGGGTTTCGGCGGCGGCGGTAAACTCGCTTTCGTGGATACGGTCGTTTACCAGGGCGAAGTAGCCGGCCATCTGGGCCTCAATGGAGGCGGCCGTTTGCTGTTCGGCGGTCAGCCGTTCCAACTCGCTTTGGGCGGAACTCAGGGCGGCCTCGTTCTGTTCCGAAGCGGCGGCGAGATCCCGAATACGGGCCTCAAGCAGGGCGCGGAGATTTGCCTCCCTCGCCCGCGCGTCCTCAAGAATAAGGGAGCGCTCGTCCTGCAGGGTGGCGAGGCCGGAATGGTATTCCGCTTTCAGGGCCGTCAGTTGTTCCTCCGCGGCGAGCTGTTCCACGCTCAATTCCTCGTTGCTGGAATGGAGCTTTTGCAGCTCCGTATCCACATCCGCCAGTTTGGAAATAATAGAGGCGATCTCCTGTTCCTTTGCCGCGATACGCGACGCCGTTTCCCTGCGTATTTCCTCAATCAACGCGCGCTCGGCGCTGTTGTATACCACAGGCCCTTCACGAACACGGATATCGGTCTTTTCCTGAAAAGAAGACAGGAGCAGGAAGCCTCCGATGAAAAACGCCACGGCGGCCGCGTTTACCAGTATGGGGAAAAGGCCGCCGCTTTTCTTCGCCGTGAAGCGGCTTTTGCTTCCCGCCGCTACGCCGCCTTCAGGGCCCGCGGCTTCCGAAAAGGAACGGCGGTTTTTTTCGGCAATGCCGTTTATCTGCAGCATAATTTCCCGCTGCTCTTCTTCGGATATGCCCGCGCTCCGGTCAAAAACAATACCGTCAGGCGGAACGTCCGCGTCAATTTCAGCTAACTGTCCGTTATCTGTCATCTTTCGTCCTCTTTCTTCTTTCCGGTAATTACCCCGGCGGCCTCCTTGTTGGCAAGCCGCACCCCGCCGGCCTTGAGTCCCCGCACGTTGTAGCTCTGGGCCTTAAAGTCCTCGGAGAGCACCTTGATGCGGGGCCTGGGTACATACTTGACGGTAAAAATGAATTTGGAGCGGGTATCGACATGCAGAATCACCGCGCCGTCAGAAACCAGAAAATAATCTTTATTCATTATCCAGCCTTCGATAACGCATCTTTTGATGCAGGGAAAGCCCGATTCTTTTTCTTTATATATAATGGTGAAAATCGTTTTTGAAAGCGCTTCCTTGTCCGCCACGCCGATCCACCAGGCGTCGCCGCCCACAAAGGCCTTTTCGGGAAGGTCGGTCACCGAGTACATGCCGTTCTTGCGGATCGCGAGAATCCGGTCAAAGGGCGAAACTTCCGCCACTTTCTGCCCGGAGACATTCGTTCCCAAATAGCCGGTTTTCCGGTCGTACTTGAGCTCAACATCCCGCTTCACCACTTCCTTTACGTCTATCTTGTCAAACGCGCCAACCCTGGTTTTCCGCTCCCCCCTGCCTACTTCCTCATTGGCCCTGATCTTGGTGATGATCCCTTCAAGAAAACCGATTGAATAGGAGGTGATGTTTTTCAGATGGCCGTTGATTTCTTTTATCCGCGCGTGGATCTGCTGCATCTCCTCACGGGCCCTGTTGATGTCGTATAAGGAAATCCGCCGGATGGGAATCCGCAGAAGATGTTCAACGTCTTCGTGTGTTACGCCGCGGACGCCGATCTCTTTCATAAAGGGCCTGAAGCCCGCAATGATCGCGTCTTCCACGCCCTTCGCGGTCTTCATTTTTTCGATGTCCTTGTATATCCGCTCCTCAATGAAAATTCGCTCCAGGGTGCGCAGATGGAGTTTTTCGCCAAGTTCTTTTTTCTCAAGCTCAAGTTCCCGCGTGAGGATTTTCACCAATTGTTTTGCGTGGTGTTTCACCACGTCGGTAACGGTCATCACTTCGGGAAGGTCGTCTTTGATTACCAAAAGATTTACCGAAATGGACTGCTCGCATTCGGTAAAGGCAAAGAGCGCGTCAACGGTTTCCTGGGCATACACGCCGCGGGCCAGCTTTACCTCGATCTCAACCTTGTCCGTGGTAAAATCGCTGATCCCCTGTATTTTGAGCCTACCCGCCCTGGCCGCCGCCTCGACGCTGTTGATGAGGCTTTCGGTGGTGGAACCGAAAGGCAGTTCGGTGATGAGAATCCGCTTGGGGTCTGACGTGTCAAGCTTCGCCCGGACCAACACCTTGCCGTTTCCGTCCCGGTAGTCCGACACGTCGACAAAGCCTCCGGTGGGAAAATCGGGATAGAGTTCAAACTTTTTGCCGGAAAGGCAGGCGATTTCCGCTTCCAGTACCTCGACGGCATTGTGGGGCAGTATTTTGGTGGACATGCCGACGGCGATCCCTTCGGCGCCCATAACCAGCACCACCGGAATTTTCGCCGGAAAAAGGACCGGCTCCTTGTTACGGCTGTCGTAGGAGTCCTCCATATCGGTCAGCTTGGGATTGTAGAAAATATCTTTTGCAAGGGACGTGGCCTTGCACTCAATGTAGCGGGACGCGGACGCTTCGTCGCCGGTATAGATGTTGCCGAAATTCCCCTGCCGGTCAATGAAGAGGTCCTTGTTGGCAATCACCACGAGGGCGGAATAAATGGAAGCGTCGCCGTGGGGATGGTACTTCATGCACTCCCCCACGACATTGGCGACCTTGTGGAATTTACCGTCGTCTTTTTCAAAAAGCGTATGGAGAATGCGCCGCTGTACCGGCTTGAGGCCGTCTTCCAGATCGGGAATTGCCCGGTCCTTGATTACATAGGATGCGTATTCAAGGAAGTTGCGATCAAAGAGGTGTTTTATATATGCCACAAATACCGTCCCCTATACAAAACTGTTCGGATGCGGGCCGCCGGTTAATCACACACAATCGGCATGACCGCGCTGAAGTCGTTTTCCCGGCCCAGGAATTCAAGGTAGAGGGAAATCATGCCTCGGTGGTGGGTCTCGTGATTAAACATCTGCATCAGGAGTATCTCGAATTCTTTTTCAATCACCTCTCCCCGGTAATTGGAGTATTTGACTGTTTTGGAAAGGTCTCCGTCTGTTATTTCCCCCGCAAGAGCGGTAAGTTTCCCGTCCAGTTCAGGCCGCTTCGAGAGGTATTCTTCTTTGTTGGAGAAAAGGCTGTCGGTAAACATGAAGGTCTTTTCAAAAAGAGGATCCTTCAGGGCGCTGAATGTTTTAACGCCGCCAAAGCGCTTGAGCCAGTTGAAGTCACTGATATACAGGTGAGAACAGAGGGAACGGACCGAAGAGAAATAGCCCTGGAATTCCCGTTTCCATTCCCCATCACTGAGGCCCTGTATATAGCCGTTCATTTTTTCATTGACTCCCCGGTTGTACTTCGCCAAAAGGGTAAAAACATCGCTGGTCATAGAAACCTCCTTATTTTCATCATCCTGCGTCTTCAATTAAATTCTTCATAATATATTCCCGGCGCTCCGGCGTGTTTTTGCCCATGTAGAAGGTGAGTACCTGGGGAACGGCCTTGAGAGTGTTAACCGACACCGGCACCAGGCGCATGTCCGCGCCGATGAACCGGCCGAATTCCTTGGGGCTGATTTCACCCAGGCCTTTGAAGCGGGTCACTTCGCTCTGGGCGCCCAGGGCGGCCACGGCCTCGTCCCGCTCTTTTTCGGTGTAGCAGTAGCGGGTTTCTTTTGGGGTACGCACCCGGAACAGGGGCGTTTCCAGAATGAAAACCCGGCCCGCGGTTACCAGTTCCTCAAAAAAGGAAAGGAAGAAAGTGAGAAGCAGGTTGCGGATGTGGAAGCCGTCAAAATCGGCGTCGGTGGCAATAACAATCTTCGCGTAACGGAGGCCTTCGACATCGTTCTCTATGCCCAGGGCCATCATCATATTGTAGAGTTCCTCGTTCTTGTAGATCGAGGCGCGTTTTTTGCCGTACATGTTTTCCACCTTGCCCCGCAGGGCGAAGATCGCGTGGGTCATTACGTCTCGGCTTGAGACAAGCGAACCGGCTGCGGAATCGCCCTCGGTGATAAAAATCGTGGACTCGGCCCCCAGGAGGCCGTCTTCAAGGTGGTACTTGCAGTCTTTCAGCTTGGGTATTTTGAGGGTGATTTTTTTGGCGGCCTCCCGCGCTTCTTTTTTAACCGCGTTAAGCTCGGTGCGCAGGCTCTCGTTGGAAAGAATCTTCTGTTCGAGTTTTTTTCCCGCTTCCTGGTTTTTGTGAAGCCAGTCCTCAACGGCGTTCCGCACTTCCTGCACAATCCACGTACGGATGTCGGAATTGCCCAGTTTATTTTTGGTCTGGCTTTCAAATACCGGGTTCTTGAGTTTTATCGCCACCACCGCGGTGGCCCCTTCACGGATGTCCTCGCTACGGTAGTCTTTTTTGAAGTAGGTCTGAATACCTTTAAGAAAACCTTCCTTGAAAGCGGAAAGATGCGTGCCGCCGTCGCTGGTGAACTGGCCGTTCACAAAGGAAAAATATTCCTCGCCGTAATTGTTGGTATGGGTAAAGGCGAATTCAATATGCTCGCCTTTGTAATAACCCATGGGGTACAGGCAGTCCTCGCCGGTTTCTTCGTATAACAGATCGTACAGCCCCCGCTTTGACACATACTGCCTGCCGTTCAGCGAAAGGGTAAGACCCGCGTTAAGATACGCGTAATTCTGAATCCGCTTTTCAATGAATTCAAGATTGAACTGGTAATCGGTGAATATTTCCGGATCGGGGGTGAACTCAATGTAAGTGCCGTCTTTCTGTTTGTCTTTCAGTTTTCCCTTGCGCTCGCTCTTGAGTTTGCCCCGCTCAAAAACCGCCTCGGCGTATTCGCCGCCCCGGATGGTGACCGCCCGAAAGTAGACCGACAGGGCGTTCACCGCTTTGGATCCCACGCCGTTGAGCCCCACGGAAAACTGAAACACATCGTCGTTATATTTCGCGCCGGTGTTGATCACAGAAATGCACTCGACGAGTTTTCCCAAAGGAATACCCCGGCCGTAGTCGCGGATCTTGGCGGTCCCGTCTTTTACCGACACGTCGATAATCTTGCCGTTACCCATGATGAATTCGTCGATGCCGTTGTCAATCACTTCCTTGAGGAGTACGTAGATTCCGTCGTCGGGGTTTGAACCGTCGCCGAGCCTGCCGATGTACATACCGGTCCGCAGGCGGATGTGTTCCAGCGAGGAAAGGGTTTTGATTTTTGATTCGTCGTACACCCCGGTTCCCGCGCGTCCTCCGGCGTCAACGGCTTTTGCCGCCGGGGACTGCGCGGCTTTGCCGCTCTCCGGCTTTGCCTTTACCGCCGCCTGAGGCCGCACTGTTTTACCGCTTGCAGGCTTTGCCTTTGCCGCCTGCGCTTTGGCCAGCGCCCCTTTCCCCGTTACCGGCGCGTTTTTGGCGGCGCCCCCGGCGGCCGCGCCTTTGACCCTGGACGTTTTTTTCCCTTCTGTTTTCCCTGCCATACAAATCGTAAGTTGTTCCCAATATCAGAGCCTGGAAACGACCCTCCCCTATAATAGTTTCCGCAATTCCACTATATACTTTTCGGCTTCATGAATGCTGCCGTTAAATTCCGCGATGTCTTTTTCAGCCTCGGCGATTCGATCCCTTTTACGCTCAATCAGCTTGCGGTATTTCTCGATCTTCGCCTGTTCATCGTCAATGGCAATGGAGGCGCGGAGTTTTTCAATCGCCACAACGGCGTCCTCTGTCGCCCGGTTGATGCGCCCGGCCTCATCAAGAAAGGAACTGTCGTCGCCGGTGATAAGGGCGTCGACAAGGCTTCTGTCCGCCCCTTCCGCTTCTTTGAGCGAAGCGGCGCGCGCACCGAAGAGGCGGTACAGGACCCGCAGTTCCTCCCGCGCGGAGGCGATGCGGTTTTTCAGCGTTTGAATGTGCTTCAGAGGGCCGCCTTCCGCGCCGAAGCGTTCGGAGATTCCGCGCCGCTCCTCCCTGAGTTTTGCCAAATCCGCGGACAGGGAGCGGGCCGCTTCCCTCGACTGTTCTATCTCGGTAAGCAGGCCGGTAATTTCAGGCGGGACGGCCCCGTACGCCGGATTGTCCCGACGGCTACAGCGTTCGCCGGTGGAGCGGTAGAGCTGCTCAAGGTTGTCCCGGGCCTTGATCAGAAAGGAGCGCACTACCAGCCCTTGGGCGCCTTTGCCGATCCAGGCAAACACGTTGCTCCCCTCTTTTTGTTCCAGTTCCGTCAGCCGTTCCTCCAGGGAACGGATCTTGGTAACGAGGGCCTCCGCCTGTTCGCGGGAGGGCGCGGTATATTCCCCGTAAGCGCCGTCTCCGGCGAGGCCGAAGAGCGCTTTACCCAGTCTAGCGTACACGCCGGCCAGGTTCTTCGCCCGCTCGCCGTCCTCCCGCTCTTTCAGCTCTATTTGTTCCTCCAGCTCCTTCAAGCGCCGGATCATTTCCTCCGCGTTTAGTATCGCCGCTTCTGAATCGGCGATTTCTTTCCGCAGGCGGCGGTATTCCGTTTCTTCCCCTGAAACGGCCCCGTCAACATCCGGCTCCTGTTCCCCGAGACGGCTTAACAGGCTCTCGCCGAAACGTTCCAAAAGGGAATCCAGGGCGGCCGCGTTTTCCCGCTTGGTTTTTTCCAGTTCTTCAATCTGTTTTTTTCGATCATCCATGATTTAATAATATGATTTTTTGGCGATTTTGAAAAGCAACAAGAACCGCAAAGCAGGGCAAACGCATTTACGCGGACTTCTGGTCCGATTTCACTTTCTAAAATTTCCTTAAGAGCCTGTATTCAAGAAGAACAGTTCCTTAAATCCGGCGCTTCGCGCAGTGAAGCGCATACATACGGAAGTCAATCCCCGCGGGCGGAACGAGAGAGCCTTCGGCCAATGCCTTTCGGACATGTTCCTCCGCCGAGGGGCGGGGCGCGCCTTTTTCACAAAGCCGCCGGATTTCCCGTTCGGTCCATATATCGAGGAGCGCGGTATCGCCTTCCCTGATATGGGCCGGCTCAAGGGAAAAGATATGGTCCAGGCGCTCTTCATCCCCGCGCCTTAAGGCGATTCGGGCGGCGGCGTTTATAAGGGGAAGGGACAGGGCTTCAAGAGACGAGCGGCGGATATATTGCTCAAGCCCGGCGGCCGCTTCCTCTTCCCGGCCCGTGTCCAAAAGGAGGGGAATATACTCCTCAGCGAAAGACCGCTCTTCCCCGCCGGGCAACCGGAGGGCGCGCCGGTAGTAATCCAGCGCCGCCCGGGGCTTTCCTTCCCTGAGCGAGGCCAGCGCGAGATTCCGGCAGGCCCAGGGATTTTCCGTTTTATTGAGGGACTCCTCCCAAAAAGCGCGCGCCTTTGCGGTATCCCCCCGCTCAAAGGCGATGATCCCCCGATGATAGGGAGTGAGCCAGTCTCCCTCCCTCGGAGGGCTTGCCGCAAGGAGGGCATCCCAGTTTTCATCAACAACAAAAGTTCCCGGTCCCGCCTCCGCTGTCCGGGGGGGAAGCGCGCCGGTTTTATGCAGTTCGGCCCAGGGCGCTTCGGCCTTACCGATGGATTCATCGGGAAAGGAGAGACCGGTTTGTTTTTTCGACAGGCGGCGTTCCAGCGCGCCCCAGCCGCTTCCCCGGCAGAGAATCTCCGCCTCCGCGCCGGCGCGGGAACGCGCCGCCTGCAGGGCCTGTTCCAAAACTACGGGGGCAAGATGCCGTAGCAGGCGCTCCTCAACATACCCCGCCGCCGCCGCGTAATCGCTTTGATGGGCCCGCTGGGGGTCCGTCTGAAAAGCGGTAAAAGCCTGCGCCCAGTCAACGGTTCCATTGGCGTCAATGTCCGCCGTATGAAGCTGGGTCGGGGCCAGGCCCGCCTGGACTTCCAGATACTCCTGTCCGGGCAGTGAAAGAAAATCTTGCCAGCGCCGTCCGCCCCGGCCGTTTCCCCAGCAAAACATTTTCCGGTATACAAGGGGCGCTGTCGACATTTCCCCATAGGCGTAACCGTCCTCGTAGACGGCGCTTTCCCAGGGTAAATTCAGGCCGCGGGGGCGGTCATTCTGAAAAAAATACTCGTTGGAATAATCGAATAAGGCCGGATAGCTTGCGTCCCTGCCTGCGAGGAGCGGCAGATCGGGCAGGCGGCCATAGTCCATGGTTTTGATTTCTCCCGTACCGGGAACAATGTAGATAACTTCGTCGGAGGCGCTGAAAACCCGCAGGCCCCGCGTCTGGGGAATGGCCGCGTTGGTCCACCAGTACAGAGGCTTGGCTTTGCCATCGGGATTTTCGATGCGGGTATAAACGAAAAGCGCCGGGGAATTATCGGGAAGGGTGCATTCGATCCGCCAGAACAGACGGGTCTGCCGCTCGAATTCCCAAAGGCGCAGGACCGTCTCTCCCCCCGCTTTGAATACACCGGCAAAAACCGGGGAACAGGTATGCGCCGCGTGCCCCAGGCGGCCGATGTTCCATTCAATTCCCCCTGAAAACCAGGCGTCCCGAATGGCCAGGTTCGCCGGCCTGAATACCGGATTGCGGTAGAGTACATCCCTGTTGCACTCTTTGTCGAAGAGGGACCAGAGCCTCCCTCCCAGGGCGGGGATAAATTCGGCCCGTAAAAAATCATTTTCCATTACCAGCGAAGGGAATTCCATGTCCGCAAGCTTCCGGTTGTAGCGGTCCTGCATGGTATAGGGCAGCGCCCTGAAGCCGGTCTCCCTGCCGAAACTGTGATATTTGTTTTGCGGAAAATCCGGCCCGCCGCTTACGGCAAGGTCAGGCTGCCTGAAAAAAGGCTGGGGATTTTCCGCACCGAAAACGCCGCTGTCCGCAAGGGGCGATCCTTTCAGAAGCAGCCTGCCCCGGCTGACGGAGGAGGTTCCCACTTCAGCCTTTGATCGCGCCGGCGGTTACGCCTTTGATGATTTTGTCGGAGAGGAAGATATACAGAACAAAAGTCGGCAGGAACACGATGACCACGCTGGCGAACATGCCGCCCCAGTCTCCGGTATAACGCATGGACTGGATCATGTTGTACAGGCCGACAGCCACGGGCCGGACATTGGTCCGGTTAGCGAAGATCAGGGACATAAAATATTCGTTCCAGATGGTGATAAAATTAAAAATCGTAAGCGTTACGAGGCCCGGCTGGGCGAGGGGCAGCATAATTTTCCAAAAGGCGCTGACGGGCGGACAGCCGTCAATGGCCGCCGCTTCCTCGTAGGTAAAACTCAAATTCCTGAAAAAGGCCAGCATGAAAAAAATCGCGAAAGGCACGTTTATGGCCGTGTACAAAAACATCAGCACAAAGCGGTTGTTGGTGAGCCGCAGCGCCGACACAATGCCGAACAGCGGCATAATGATCATAATAACCGGGATACCCAGCGCCGCGGCAAACATGTTCTGAATCAGCATGTTGCCGGGAAAGCGGTAACGGGCCAGGGCATAAGCCGCCGGGGATGCGATGAGGATTATCGCCGTACAGGAAACCACCGTATATAAAAGTGAATTCATAAAAAACACCGAGACCCGCTGGGTTTTCCATGCTTTCACATAATTTTCAAAATGAAACCCGCTTTCAAACTTGAACATGTGGGCGGAAAAAATTTCATTTGAGGTTGAAAGGGAAGCGAAGAAGACCCATCCTATAAGTACAAAGGTAAATATCACCCAGGCCAGAACCGGAATGTATCCCAGTACCGACAAAAATCTTTGCCTGTTCAAAACACTGTTACCCGTCATTTAGACCTCCGCGTCGTCGTTGCGGACCACTAGAACGGTGGCAAAGAAAACGACGATAACCATCAGCATGAGAATCACGCCGATGGCGGCGCCGGCGCCGGTATCCCGTACCGTAGTGGCCGACGAAGAAGAGCCGAACACCAGCTCATACATGTAGTTCATGGGAGCCACCGTGTCGTTGGAAAGGTTCACCGGACTAAAGAGCTGGCCCCAGACAAAAAAGCCGACGGTGAATACCGTCCACATCACGATATTGGTGCGCATAACGCCCCGCATATTGGGAATCGTTACGTGCACAAAACGCTGAAAAATGTTGGCCCCCTCAAGCAGGGCGGCTTCGTAATAGTCCCTGGGGATCTGTTCAATGCCGCTGATAAAGATCAGCATGTGGTAGCCTACCATGCCGAAACAGTAAGCGGTGAGCATGCTCCAGAAGAGCAGGCCCGGCGCGGTCCAGAGCGTAGCGCTTGCCGCCTTGAGGCCCAGCGCGGAAAAAACATTGTGCAGCAGGCCGTAATCCGAATTGTATACGTAGTTGATCCACATAGTTCCCATAGCCACGGCGCTCACCACATTGGGAAGGTAAATCGCGCTGCGGAAAAATTTGGTTCCTTTCATGCCGCCGGTCAGGGCTACGGCGAAAACCAGGGCCGTAAACATCACGCCGCAGCCGCCGGCAAACCAAGTGCGGCCTATA
Source organism: Treponema sp. (assembly GCA_031270205.1). GTDB lineage: Bacteria > Spirochaetota > Spirochaetia > Treponematales > Breznakiellaceae > WQXQ01. The sequence continues at coordinate 6,849 of JAISYA010000042.1, read as the reverse complement.
TTTTTCAGCGACTGGAGAAAAATCGTCGTGGAAAAAAGTTTCCGGTAATTCCCCAGGCCGTTAAAAGTCCATGTCGCGATTGAATCGGAAACGCTCTCCACGGCGAAAAAACTCATCACCGTGGTTCGGAGGGTCGGGTACAGAAACACCAGCGCATAACACAGCGCCGCCGGTGCAAGAAAGATAATAATTGCCGGTCTGTTCGGTTTCAGCATCCCGACCTCCTTGAGCGTTACCGTTGCCGTTAGTTGCGCGCCATGGCGGCGGCAAACTGCTGGGCGTTAAAATCGCCCATGATCAATTTGGCAAAATTTTCCTTTATCTTGGCGTTGATCTCGGCCTTGTCTTCCATGCCCACCGCCCAGGGAAGACGCTTTGTGGTAGAATCCACCACGGCTTTTGCCTCGGCCAGGGCGTCGGGCCATACGGAGTCGTTACCCATCGGGATGCCGATGCTCTCGTTTGCCAGTGCCGCGTCCCACTCGCCGGTAGTCATCCACACAATAAAGCGGAATGTTTCTTCGGGGTATTTGCTGTTCTTGTTGATCCCGAAACTCTGAGAGCCGAAGTTGTTCGCCTCTATGCCGTCACCGGCGCCAATGGCAGGCCACGCGAAAGCGCCCCATCTCATGTTAGGCGCGTTGCCTTTGATCTCGTTGGGGAGCCATGTCCCGTTCAGGTACATGGCGACTCTGCCGGTGGCGATTTCCTCAACCTGCCCTGCGGGGTAGATGTTCGAGGCGGCCTTCTGGCTGAAATAGCCGTTCTTCACCATCGTCTCCATCATCTGACCGAAGGCCAGCACCTGAGGGCCGGAGAAATCGTTGTCCCTTACCATAGCCAGCGTAGTGTCGGCGCCCACAAGGCGATCCATGTTGTAGCCGAAAAACGCCGCCATGTAGGCGTCATCCACGGTGATGCCGGTTACGCCGATAGCCTTGAGTTTCGCGCAGGCGTCCAGCAATTCTTCCCCGGTTTTGGGAAGCGAAGTAACGCCCGCTTTTTCAAAGAGGTCTTTGTTGTACATGGTAACAAAGGCGGAGGGCTGATAGGGAATGTTCTTCACCTGGCCGCCGCCGAGCTGCCGGGCCAAGTCCAGAAGGGTCTTGTTGATCACTTCCCCATAGGGTTTTCCGCCGGTGGTGGAATATGTTTGTGAAACATAGGTATCCAGGGGCAGCAGGTAATTGCCCCAGGTATTGGCCACCCGCTCAATATCCTCGTCAAAGAGGTCAATGGTTTCACCGGCGTCCAGGGCGGGCTGCAGGGTCTTGCGGATATCCCGCCCGTTAAAGTTAATGTCAACTTTTATCCCCGTTTCCGCGGTAAAGGCCTCCGCCGCGCGGGCGATCACCTGTCCCTGCGGCTCGGCTTCGTTCCACATGGTCCAGTAAACCAGTTGGGCCTGCGCTTCCGCCTCTCCTGCTTTTTTGGCGCAGCCGCCCAATGCCAGAACCGCCGCGGCTGCAATAAGAAGCAATGCGATGCGTTTCATCTCTTTTTCCTCCATAAAAAATTATGATGTGAGGCTGTTCCAAAACTAATTGACTGTACGCTTACGCGCACGGTTTTGGAACAGCCTCTTGTTATAAAAAGTCCGGCGAGGCCGAACCAGTTACCTGTTCAAGCGCCGGACAATCCCGGCGGCGATTCTTTCCACCTCCCCCCATTGGGAATCCATGGAGTGAATTAAGGCAATCTGATTTTTGCAGCGGTCAAGATTATGCTCCGGCCGGGCGATTTGATAATACGGATCCCCTCCAAGGTAATCGGTGAGGAAACGGAGGCCCATAAGCTGGGCAAAGTTCCGCCCTGATTCGACAATGAGCGCCGTTTCTTCCGGTAAAAGAAATTCCCCGGCTTCAGAAAAATATCCCTCTATGAGGGCTTCAAACAGGCGGCAGTCAAACGCAACCCTGGAAAGATCACGCTCGTCCTCTTCCGCCCGGTTGGTTACGGTACGGATCAAGTCTCCCACGTCGAAGAGGCTCGTTCCCGGCATAACCGTGTCAAGGTCCAGCACGCAGCTTACCGGATACTCCGTCCCGCTATAGTCACTATTATCATCTATAAGAATATTGTTCATCTTGGTATCATTATGGCAGATTCTTTCAGGAATGGAACCGTCCCTGAGCGCCCGGATCAGGACAGCGCCCCGCTCCTCGTTCTCCCTCATAAAGGCTATTTCCGGCTTGGCGGCGGCGGCCCTGCCGCGCACATCCTTTTCCAGCGCCTCATAAAAACTGAGATACCGTTTTTCCATGTTATGAAAATCGGGAATGGCATCGAACAGCCGGGGCGGAGGCAAATCGGCAAGCTGCTTCTGGAAACAGCCGACACTCGCCCCCAGAAAACGGGCATCATCAGGGGACTCCGCCACTTCCAGTGTGTGGGCGTCCTCAATGAAAAGATACGTCCGCCACCAGCCCCCTTCGGAGTCCCGGACGTACGGCTTTCTGTCCCGCGAGGGAACCACCGACAAAACCCGGCGGCTTCTGTCGGAGAGATTCTGTAATTTTTTCGCGATATGGCCGGTAACCCGGCTGATATTTTCCATTACCTCGTCGGGATGGATAAAGACCCGCTCGTTTATCCGCTGGTGCGTATAGCGAACCCTTACCCCCGCCTGATTCCATCGGGACCTGAAGGTACTGTTTATATGCCCCCGGCCGAAAGGCTCAATTGTCTCCAATTCGCCGTAAAGGGCAAATTGGTCCAGGACATCCCAAAGCCGGCGCGTTTTACTCTCATCCATGATTATACTCATACTATATAATAACTGCCTTTTTATGACTAGGAGCCTGTGGCATTTGTGAATCTTTTGTGGTTTTCAGGAAAAGCGCAAAAAATCCCAATATAAGAGGCTGCTTTACTGCTAAAGCAGTGCTGCTAAAGCAGTGCTGCCAAGGCAGCTTGCAGGGTAAAAAATCGCCTCCTGGCGATTTTTGGGGATTTAATGCACGAGCGCAATAAACTGCTAGCTGCCGCCCTTTCTGATCTTCTTGAGGAAGTCCACATACACGGCGATAAGAATAACCACGCCTTTGACGATGTACTGCCAGAAGGAATTGATGTTCAGGAGGTTAAGGCCGTTATTCAGGATGCCTATGATAAGGGCGCCAATGACAGTGCCGCCGACCTTTCCCACGCCGCCGGACATGCTGGTACCTCCCAGGACTACCGCGGCAATGGCGTCCATTTCAAAGCTCTGGCCGGCGGTAGGCTGGCCCGAAAACATACGGGACGCGAGAACCACGCCGGATATGCCGCTCATAACGCCGGAGAATACATAGGCAAAAAACTTCACCTGGCCGTTCTTAATGCCCGAAAAGCGGGCCGCCATGGGGTTCCCGCCCACAGCATAGATATGCCGCCCCAGCTTGGTCCGGTTCATGATGAAACTGGAGAGCGCCACGATGATTACCAAATAGATAACCGGCATGGGAACGACATCGAAGACATACCCCGATCCGATAAAGTTAAAGGAATCGGACATAATCCGGATAGGCTGGCCGCCGGTATATACATAGCCCGCCCCCCTTGCTATGTTCATCATGGCCAGGGTAACGATAAAGGGCGGGATGGTGGTCCTGGAAATCCAAATGCCGTTAAAGGCGCCGGAGACCAGCCCCACCAATACGCCCATGAACACCGCCAGGGGCATGGGCCAGTTGACAAAGGCGATTAGGCCGCCGGTAACGCAGCCCGCAAGCCCGACAATCGAGCCCACCGAAAGGTCGATGCCCCCCAGAATAATGATCATGGTCATGGCGCAGGCAATATAGAGGTTTGTCGCCACCTGCCTTAAAACATTCATGATATTATTGGTGGTCAGGAAAACCATCCTGCCCCGGATTATGTCGTAAACTACCAGAATTAGGCAGAGAATAATCAAGCCCACCAGGATGCCCAGATTATCCTTGACAAAACGAACTACCGGGGACTGACCCAGGCCCGGCCTGTCCGCCGGTTCTCTAGTTTTGGTATCGCTCATCTCCCTTTCTCCTCCGTCCTATACAATAAACTGTGTCGCGTGTTTCATTATTTTTTCCTGGGAAAGCTCTTCCCGGGGGAGGCAGGCGGTGATTCTGCCGGCGCTCATCACCATGACCCGGTCGGCCATGTTGATAACCTCGGGCAGTTCCGAAGATATCATAATGATGGAAACACCCTGTTTCACCAGATCGTTCATAATGGTGTATATCTCCGCCTTGGCCCCTACGTCCACGCCTTTGGTAGGCTCATCCAAAATCAGAATCCTGGGCTTGGTGGCAAGCCAGCGCCCGATAACCACCTTTTGCTGGTTGCCGCCGGACAGGTTCCCCACGGTCTGGCTGTACGAGGGGGTTTTGATGGCCATGGTATCCACCTGCTCCCTGGTGATGGCCCGCTCTTTTTCAGAATCGACAAAAATGCCCCTGATAAATTCCTTTATGGTTTTGAGGGTGATGTTGAACATCACGCTCATTTCGGGATAGATAGCCTCAAGCTTGCGGCTCTCCGGCACCAGCACAAGGCCCAGGGCCATGGCCTCTTCCGGGTTGCGTATGGCCGCCTTCTTGCCGTCCACCAAGATGTCGCCCACAGCCTGGGGCCAAAGGCCGAAGATGGTCTTTACCAGCTCGCTACGGCCGGCCCCAACAAGGCCGGCGAAACCGAGGATCTCTCCCTTCCGCAGGGTAAAGGACACATCTTTAAGGAGTTTGCCGTCGCTTATATTTTTAAGTTCCAGCACCGGCTCGCCGGGAGTTCCGAAATCCCTGGTATAGTAGTTGGTAAGCTGCCGCCCCACCATCATGGCGATAAGCTCATCGGTGGCAGCCGCGGCGGTATCCCTGGTCCCGATATACGCCCCGTCCCGGATTACCGTGATCCGGTCGGTTATCTGCTTAAGCTCGCTCATGCGGTGGGAAATATAGATAATCCCCACCCCCTGGCCCTTGAGTTTCCTGATAGTCTCAAAGAGGAAGCCCACATCCTTTTCCGAAAGGGAAGAAGTCGGCTCGTCCATAACCAGGATTTTGGCATTGAAAGAAAGGGCTTTTATGATTTCGACCATCTGCTGCTGGGCGATGGTCAGGCTGGTTACTTTTTCTTCGGGCCTGATGTCCAGTTCAAAGGAATTGAGAATCTCTTTAACGTCGGCGTTCATCTTTTTGAAATCCACGATACGGCCCTTGACCGGCTCCCGTCCCAAAAAGATGTTTTCCGCCACTGTCATGTGGGGTACCAGGACCAGTTCCTGGTGAATAACGCTGATCCCGTTATCGTGGGCGTCCTGCACCGAGCTGATGATCACCGGCTTTCCGTTAATGCGGATCTCCCCCGCATTGGGGGCGTAAATGCCTCCCAGCACCTTGATAAGGGTGGATTTTCCCGCGCCGTTCTCCCCAAGCAGGGCGTGGACTTCGCCTGCCCGGAGCTGTAAAGAAACATCTTCCAGGGCAACGACGCCGGGGAATTCCTTCCTTACATGATTCATTTCCAGCAGAACCGTGTCACTCACTAAAGCCCCCTAAAATCAGGTAAAAGAACGGGCAGCGGACAGCGCGGCCGCCCGCTGCCTGGAAAACGATTTTCTATTGCCAGCCGCTGGTACCGTACTGGGAAACGTTGTCCTGATTGATCATAAAGGTCGGTACGGGGATACGCTTCTCGTAAGACTCGCCGCGGAGGATCTGATAACCCAGCTTGAGGGATTCAAGGCCGATGTTGAGAGGGCTCTGGGCGCCGGAGCCGACGAACTGGCCTTTCTCGGCCATGGCGGCCTTGGCCTCGGGGGAACCGTCAACGCCGTAGATGGCGATGTTGGTGCGGTTGGCGGTTTTGCAGGCCGCCAGCGCGCCCAGGGCCGTCGGATCGTTACCGCCCATGATGGCGATAACTTCGGGATTGCTCTGGAGCATGTCTTCGGTATGGCGCAGGGCTGTGGGAAGATCGCCCAGGGCGTCCCGCCGGAAGACCACGTTAAAGTTGCGGCCCCTGATCGCGTCTTCAAAACCGGAAATGCGGTCCCGGACGGAGTTCATCGTGGGGGAATCAAGAATGGCGATGGGCCCTCCCTGGGGGAAGCGCTTTACCAAATCTTCGCCGCATACCTTGCCCGCGTTGTAATTGTCGGAACCGGCGTAGGCGGTAACCAGGTCCATGTCCTTGACTTCGGCGTCAAAGTTGACTACGGGGATATTGGCCCGCTGCAACGCCAAAAGCGCCGGGCGGATACCTTCCCAGTCTACGGGGTTGAGGAAAAGCAGATCGATTTTCTGGGAAATAAGATCTTCGATCTGGTTGATCTGCTTGGCCACGTCCATCGCGGGATCAACGGTAATAAGCTTGTCGCCGTTCTTTTCAATTTCTTTGCGCATGCCCTGCTCAATGTAGGTAAAGAAGGGGTTGGAAAGCTGCATACAGGTATATCCGAAAACATACTGCTTCTTTCCGCCCGCGCTCTGCTGTCTGCCGGCGCCAAACACCATCCCGGCGCACAGGGCCAGGATAAGACACCCAAACACTACTCTCTTCATAAACGGTCCTCCTAAAAATTGGTTAAAGAGAACTAAACACACAAAAAGCAGTATACTTTTAGCGTATCCAGCTCGAACCCTGAAGCGGCCACCCGACCAAGATGAAACCGTCTCCGGGGTTCCTCTTTTATTTTAATCAGGGGTTCCCGCCCCTGTTAAAACCGAATCCTTCCCTCCGCCCGGATATTTTCTTCCGGCCCGCGGCGGCTTTTCTATAAGTATGGATAAGAGGATAAGCACGAACTTTTGCTTTGACAGTTTCGGCATTACCGGAATTTTCTCTTGTTTGCGAGGTTTTTGAGTAAGTTTTGCGTTGTTTCGGGCC
>JAISYA010000192.1 GCA_031270205.1 Treponema sp. | reverse complement strand
TTTGGAACAGAAACCTTTAAAAAACGTAGTTTTGCAAGGCTTTAGCCTGAAAAACTGCAAGAGCCTGGTCCAAAACCGTGCGCGTGAGCGCACAGTCAATTAGTTTTGGAACAGGCTCGGATGACAAAGGATTATTATGGCAGAGGAAACCGACAACACACAGAAACCTAAAGCTGAACTCATCAAACATGCTCAAAGCGGGCACGAAGAAGGAAAAAGTTCCGCAGAGCATGCCGAGCGCCGTAAGGTGATCGTCGTTAAAAAGAAGTCCCCCGCGCCTGCCGCTGTCCAGGGGACGGTAAAAAAGGTTCAGCCCAAAATTGTTGTCTCCGGTTCTCCGGCTTCCTCCGCCGGGACAGCGGTTCAGGGCGATACCCATGCCGGCGGGACAGCGCCTCCGCAGGACCTGCCGCGGGCGCAAAAAGACGAGCCGGCCGGCGCCGAAACTGCCGGAACGGTGAAAAAAGAACAGCGGCCAGGTTCTTTCCCCTTTACCGAGCGGCCGGCGGCCGTCGCCGGCAAGGTGGGGGGCAGGATGGTCGGGCGTAAAAACGACAACGGTCCCCGGCCCTCCCAGCCGGGCCGCTTTACCCAGCGGCCCGCAGGCGCTACCGGCAAGCCCGGCGGAAAGCCCGTCTATACGAATCAGGGCGGCAGAGGCCCGGACAACAGACCTGGCTTTGGCGGCGCTTCCCGTCCGTCCGGCCCTTCGGGCAGACCGGGCTTCGGTCCCAAACCCGGCGGCCCCGGAGGCAGACCGGGTTTCGGCCCCAGACCCGGAGGCCCGGGCAGACCCGGCGGGTTTGGGGGGCCTCCCCGTCCCGGCGCCGGCCGCGGTCCCGCCCAGACGCCTTCCGGGCCTCTGGGCGAAGGTAAGGGACCGGTAAAACGGAGCTTCAGGGCCAAGAAGCCGGTGTACAACCGCAAGGAAAAAGAACTTGAGATGGAGGAGAAACTCCTCAAGACCAAGAAAAAAATCACCCACGTGGCCAATCCGGTACCCAAAACCATTGAAATCATGGAAGTTATTTCCGTATCGGAACTGGCCCGGAAAATGAACCTGAAAGCCTCGGACCTCATTCAGAAACTGATGAGCATGGGCCAGATGGTTACGATAAACCAGCAGATTGACGCGGACACCGCCTCCATTCTGGCGGGCGAATTCGGGGCCGATGTAAAGATCGTCAGCCTCTACGACGAGACGCTCATTGAGACCGGCTCCGACGAAGGCGCCGAAATGCTGCCCAGGTCGCCGGTGGTTACCGTTATGGGCCATGTTGACCACGGCAAGACAAAACTGCTGGACGCCATCCGCAGCGCCGACGTGGTTTCAGGCGAGTTCGGCGGCATTACCCAGCACATCGGCGCTTATATGGTGGATACCCCCCACGGCAGTATCACCTTCCTTGACACCCCCGGCCACGAAGCCTTTACCCGCATGAGGGCCAGAGGCGCCCAGGTTACGGACATCGTGGTCCTGGTGGTGGCAGCCGACGACGGCGTTATGCCCCAGACAATCGAAGCCATCAACCACGCCAAAGAAGCGAATGTTCCCATCATCGTAGCAGTGAACAAGATTGACAAACCCGAGGCAAACCCCGACAAGGTAAAAAGCCAGCTTTCCGAACTGGGCCTGATGCCCGAAGACTGGGGCGGTCAGACCATGTTTGTGGAACTTTCGGCACTGCAAAAGGTCGGTATTGACAAGCTCATTGAGGCGATCCTCCTTGAGGCTGAAATACAGGACCTCAAGGCCAATTACCAGCGCAGCGCCGAGGGGAAGATTCTCGAATCGCGGATTGATCATGGCCGGGGCATTGTGGCTACCGTTATGGTGGAGAGGGGAACACTCACCATCGGCGACTCTTTTGTGGCGGGGATATGGCCCGGCAAAGTGCGGGCAATATTCAACGACAAGGGCGAAAAACTCACCAAGGCCACCCCCTCCATGCCCGTCGAGGTGCTGGGTTTTGAAGGCATACCCAACGCCGGCGATCCGCTGCAAGTGGTGGACGATGAAAAGCTCGCCAGGGAATTCTCGTCCAAGCGGCAGGAACTCAAACGCTTTGAGGACGCGAAAAACATCAAAAAGATCACCATGGATAATATCCACGACATGATAAGCGACGGGGCGATTCAGGAACTCAAAGTGATCATCAAAGCCGACGTACAGGGGTCTGCCGAAGCCCTGCGATCGAGTCTTGAGAAACTTTCCACGAGCGAAGTCAGGCTTCACGTTATTCAGGCCCTGCCCGGCCCGATCAACGAAGGCGACGTGGACCTTGCCGTCGCGTCTAACGCCATCATCATCGGCTTCAATGTCCGGCCCCTGCCCAAGGCAAAGATTCTCGCGGAGCAGGAAAAAGTAGACATTCGCAAGTACAATATCATCTACAAGGCGGTGGAGGAAATAGAGCAGGCCATGGAAGGCATGCTCAAACCTGAGACGAGGGAGGATGTCATCGCCCAGGTAGAGGTGCGGGAAACCTTCAAAGTGCCCAAGGTGGGTACCATTGCCGGCTGTTATGTGCTAAGCGGCACGGTCAAACGCAGCGCCGGGGTAAACCTTATCCGGGATCAGATTGTTATTCACAGCGGCAAGATCGCCTCCCTCAGACGCTTCAAGGACGACGCGAGGGAAGTGGCCGCCGGCTTTGAGTGCGGTATCGGCCTTGCGGATTTTGACGACGTCCGGGTCGGCGATCAGTTTGAGGTTGTCGAGACCGTGGAAGTGGTGCGCAAACTGAATAATTCTTAAGGCTGTTCCAAAACTGAAGTTTTGAAACAGCCTCGCTTAAGCGAAATTGCCGGGATAATTATGGCGGAATATCGAACCGAACGACTGGGGCATTTGATACAGGAAAAAATCAGCGCCCTTGTTCTGGAAGGCAAAATCAAGGACCCGAGGGTTTCTCCTTTTTTGTCGATAACCAGAGTAGATGTTTCAAGAGACCTTTCCTTTGCCGACGTGTATGTTTCCAATATCCGCGCCGGCGCGGACATAGCGCGGGGAGCGGAGGGCCTGCAGAGCGCCGCCGGTTTTATACAGTCCCGGCTCGGCGAGGCCATGCGGATACGGAAGATACCCCGCCTGCGTTTTCACCCTGATCCGAGTGTCAGGGAAGGCTTTGATTTGGTGAAAAAGATCGAACGCCTTGCCGGACACGAGGGGGATCCCGTACCGGAAGAAGGCGCTCCCGCAAAAAGCGGCGGGGATTCCCTTGCCTGACGGACGGGGCGCCGCGCCTTCCGGGTTATTGCTGCTGCGCAAACAGGCGGGACTTACTTCCTTCGAGGCTCTGGGCGCGGTAAAACGCGCCCTGGGTACCGGCAAGGCGGGGCATACCGGAACGCTGGACAAATTTGCCGAGGGACTCCTCCTCGTCCTTACCGGCAGGGCTTTGAAACTCAGCCCCTGGTTTTCCCATTGCGATAAACAGTACGAGGGCCTTATCCGTTTCGGCATTGAGACCGACACCCTTGATCCTGAAGGGGAGGCTGTCGCGGAGGCCGCCGTTCCTTCCAGAGAAGCCGTCGAAAAAATTCTCCCCCGGTTCAGCGGCGAAATTATGCAGGCCCCGCCTGTCTATTCGGCAATTCACATTGACGGCAAGCGGGCCTCCTCCCTTGCCCGTTTGGGTGAAACGCCGGAAATGAAAAAAAGGCCGGTACGCATTTACCGGCTGGAACTCCTCTTGTGGGAACCGCCTTTCGCGCGGATTTTTGTCCATTGTTCAGGGGGAACCTATATCCGCTCCCTGGCCCGCGACATCGCCCTTGCCGCGGGGAGCCGTGCTTACCTTCGCGCGCTCACCCGTACCAAAGTCGCGGGTTTCCGCCTTGAAGATGCCGTTAGCGGGGAATCGTTCACGCTCCGGCCTATTGACAAGGTGGTTTTTATTGCTTTGGGACTCCCCTGGTTTGAAATAGAGCCGCAAAATATCAAGAACATCATACAGGGCAAATTGCTTTCTCATATACTTGCCGATAAAAGCCTTGTCTTTCCTTCCGTGCCCCCGTGTGAAACTTCTCCGATCACGGCCGCCGGAATATTCTCAGGTGATTCCTTTATAGCCATGGTTGAGAAGGACAATGGCAGATGGAAATACGGCTATGTGTATGCGGAATCCTCATATCCCGTATAGGCCGACGCGCTTCAAAGCCCCCGGTATTTCAGGAATAGCAGCAGGGGCAGGTGGTCGCTCAGGCCCGAACCGGTCCTGGGGTTATAGGCGGCCGGATACCCGCTGTTGTTGGTGAAGGGCGGGTAGTCGACCACAGCGCTATTTTCAAATTCCCAGCCTGAATCGTTAAAAAGCTGTCCTGAAAGAAGAAAATGATCGATGGTTTCCCATTCGTTTTTATAATAATAGGAGCCGTTTTCAAGTTCCCCAAACCAGGGCGAATACAACGCCACGGTCTCCGGGGGAAAGTAACGGGACTGCGGCGGTTTATCTTTGCTGATAATGAAAAAGTCCTTCTGTAATTCGTCCGTACGCGCGTTTTCCTCCCCGCCGGATTCGTACAGGCCGGCAAGGTCCGCGGAGCGGGGATCGTCAGGAAGCAGGGCGCTTATCGCCGCGCCGTTTTGCCGGTAGAATTCGTCGTAGTTTTCGTTAAGATCGCCCAGGACGATCACCGGCAGATCCGGTTCCTTTTCCGCCAGTTCCCGTATCCGGCGGAGGATGATCCGCGCCGAAGCGCGGCGGGCAGCCTCGGTCGCCTCCCCGCCGCCGAGCTTCGACTTCCAGTGGCAGACAAAGAGAGCGATCTCCCCGCCGTCCGCGGAGACCCTGGTTTCCAGTACCGGCCGGGGAACGGTCTCGCCATCCACGCTGATCGAATGTATCTTGATCGCGCCCAGCGGGAAACGGCTTAAGATACCAAGTCCCAGAGACATTCCGGAATTGCCCGCAAAATGGCTCCAGGTGTAACCGTATTTGGACAGAGCGGCGGTCAAATCGTTCAGTACCCGGACGGATTCGATTTCCTGTATGGCGATAATGTCCGGCGCTGATTCCATTGTGCCGACAGCCCCGGTAATGCTGTTCAGCCGTCCCAGGTATTTTTCACTGGACCAGCCCGCCGCCTCCCGGTACTCGTCATATTCGCCGCCTGTTTCGGTTCCGTCAAAAAGAGCCTGCATGTTCCAGGTCATAATGCTGACGGAAGGATTTTCCCCGGATTCTTTCCGGCCCGTCCCGGTCTTTCCGCCGCCGCTTCCGGAAAAAGCGCAGCTCGAAGCCGCAAGCAGCAACACTGAAAGCAGGACCGCGGCCCTCCACTGTACCTTGTGTCTTTTCATACCAATCTCCGCAATGACAAAATTTCGCGCCGCCTTGACGGCGTATCTATATATTGGCACGGAGATGTGAGGCGCTTTAGTGGATAATGAAAAATTATGAAGAATTTAAATCAGGAACGGGAGTATCCCCTCCCAGACAGCGTAGAGGACAGGGTAGTGCCTGGGTTCGTCGGAACTGACCGCTACTACCGCGTCCTGGCGGGGCAGTACGATGACAAACTGGCCGTCTCTTCCGTCGGCCCGGAAAGCGCCGCCGCGGCAGGGCCAGAAGCCGTAGCCGTAACCCAGATCGTAGTCGGGGCGGCGGGATCCGGTGCTTACCTGAGGACGGCCCGCCGCGTCGATCCAGCGCGGCGAGACAAGCCGTTTTCCCCGCCATTCGCCCCCTTGCAGCAGGAAGAGGCCGAAATGGGCGAGGTCTGAGGTGGCAAGCATAAGACCCGTGGCGCCAGGGCTGTGGCCGTCGGGGGTTTCAGGCCATTCGGGGCCGCCGATGCCCAGGGGACGGAACAGGGCGTCAAGCAGGAAATCCCGCACGGTCATGCCCGCGGCGCGGGTAAACATGGCCGAGGCGAGCAGGGTAGAACCGTTGTCGTAGACAAAGCGCGCGCCGGGATCAAACTTGAGCTCCTGCGCGAGGGCCTCGGCAACGCCGGCGGGGCGGGAAAACGCGGCGTGGCCCCTGGTCATGGTGAGGAGGTCTTCCAGGGTGAGGGAGGCAAGGCGCTCTGAGGGGGCGCTTACCATGCCGGGGAAAGCGTCAATGACCCTGTCCGTGAGTGAGAGCATTCCCCGTTCCAGCGCCATACCGACGGCGATGGAGGTAAAACTCTTGCTCACCGAATGGCAGTTCCGGGGAGCTTCGGGTATCCAGCGGTGGCGGGCAACGATCTCGCCGCGCCGAAAAACTTCCACCCCCTCGCAGCGCAGGTTTTGTTTTTCGATTATGCTGACGAATGTCGTAATGTCCATATATCCCTTTAACAGTACCGAAAAAACGCGCGGGATGGAATACGGAGACGGCTTTCCAATGCTTGTCAAGTTTAGAACTTGCGGCTGTTTAGAACTTCAGTTTTGGAACAGCCTCACCTTGTCCGGAGCGTTTTCTTTGACTATACTGTAATTATGAAGTTCCGCCGGAAGGGTTTTCTTTTTTTTCTTGTTGTTTCCCTTGCCCTTTTCCCCATTCGCGCCACGGCGCAAAATAACCATGCCCAGAGAACGGCTGTAGAAACGCCCGCTGAAGATTTGCCGGACGACGAATCCGCTCCGGTAATTTTTCCGCTTATTCCGCTTCTTGAGACGGCCTTTAACGGTGAACTTCGCTGGCGGCCCGACTGGCCCGATGATATTCCCCCGGATGGCTTTTCACTTACCGCCGAAAACCTGCGTTCCGGAGGAGGGAGTGACGCGCGGTGGCTGCCTTTTTCCTTTACCCTTTCAAACGGGAGCGAAACGTTCAGCTTTAAGCGCGATGAGGCAGGGCGGCTCAGGGAATTTCCGTTTTTTTCGCGTAACGGCCGTTTGAGCGTAAAGGCCGATTATGATGATTCCGGCGCGATGCTGAGTATGAACGTCAGGGCCGCGGCCTGTGAAAATGAGGCCGACGGTGAAGGGGCCGACAGCGGAGTCTCCGAGGACGAAAGCGCCGAAAGCGAAATCAGCGAAATAACGTGGGACATTGAATTCCCGCCTGATTTTTTTCCCTATAGCGAGAGTTCGCCGGGCGGGGATTTTCTCCCGGTGAAGGTCTCCTGTGGGGATACGGACTTTTTTGTTTTTTTCTTTGAAAGCCAGGCCTTCTTCTCCGAAACATGGTACGATAGCGGGGGAAATCCGCTTGTCTTTTTCAGGGCAAACGTCCGCCCGGAAAACGGCTCCTGGACTGTACAGGCCCTTCACTCATGGGACGCGAAAGGCCGGCAATCCGAGGAATATTCGTTTGATGCGGGCGGCAATATAAGCGGGATACGTTCCCCTGAAGGGACATTTTCGGCCCTGTATACGGGCAGTGTCCCGCGCTATTGGGAACGCCAGCCGGTTTCCGGCGAAGCGGCTGTTTCCCACGCGGCCCTGCAGTGGGACGAGCGGGGCTTCCTCCTGAGTCTCAGTTTTGAGGATGCCCCTCCGGCCGCCGGGAGCGTCCCCGTGTCTTCCGTGGAAACCGCCCTGCTTGAGGTAAACCCGCCGGACGCCCCGGCCGCGGAAGAGGCCGAGCCTCCGCCGGTTGAATACCGCTATAAATACGAACTGGACGCGGGGGGAAACTGGATAAGCCGCCAGGATATTGCCATAATCGACCGTTTCGGTGTATTTGTACCCCGTCCAGGCCGTTCCTGGACCCGCCGCATCAGCTTTGCAGGGAACTAATGTTCTGTCCAAATCAATTTGAATAAGCGTCTATCCGGACCGTCCTTATCAGAGCGGCAGAAAGGGGATAACCTGGCCCCTTCCAGACAAAACAACCGACTTTAGGCCAAGTTTTAAGTTTCACTGTTACCTTTCCGTTCCTGCGTTGTTGTTATTAATGGCAGGCTAAGTGCAGTTTCATGTTCCTCCTATTCCCCACCCCGAAGTTGCTCCTTTCTTCGGGGCTTTTTTTTGCCTAAATAATACCTCCGCAATTCCGATTTCAAACAGAATATGATATAAAAGGAGCATGGAAGGGGAAATAATCACACGGCTGTTGGAAAGACTCAGGGAAACGGCGGGGAAGCTGCCTGACAGGAGGAAAGCCGGCAATGGGCGGAAATACGACATGGCGGACTTTTTGATGAGTGCGTTTGCGGTATTTTATTTGTTATCTGAGGCTGTTCCAAAACTTCAGTTTTGGAACAGAAACCTTTAAAAAACGCAGTTTTGCAAGGCTTTAGCCTGAAAAACTGCAAGAGCCTGGTCCAAAACCGTGCCCCCGGCTATG
>JAISYA010000186.1 GCA_031270205.1 Treponema sp. | reverse complement strand
CCGCGGGCCGGTGTATATTTTTCGTTCTACACGGCCTTTCGGCGGCGAAATCCCGCAGGGTCTGGAACCGGTGGAGATTGCCTACGGGATACAGTCCTACATCGATGAATTTGACGGTTCGGGTACTTTTTATTATTTCGCCGCCGCCAGCGATCCGCTCGAGCGTTACGATATGGTTGTTCCCGGCGCCAATACGGTTATGGTGATTCTTGAGGCTTTGGCTCCTTCCCTCGACGGGGATGGCCGGACCGGGCCGCTTCCTGAACTGGGAATATCCGGCCTTGCGGCCCGCGTGGAGGGGGACGCGGTCATTATTACCTATGATCCGGGCGGTATTCCGGAGTCCGGCCTGCAAAAAGCGATCCTCTACCGGAGCGGCCGCCCCATACGGCAGCCGCAGGACCTGCTCAACGCCGTAATTGTGCTGTCCGGCGCAAGTTCCCCCGCTGTCGATTACCCCATACCGGGTCTTCCCTGGTTTTACGCGCTTATTCTGGAAGACGACATTACCGGCGGCAATGTGGGCATCTACCCTGGCCGCAACGCCACGAGGACCGCGGTGGAAATCACCGGCGGGGAAGCGCCGCCCGCCGCTGAGCGCCCGATGCGCTCCCTGCCGCTGCCCGCCATGTCGGTGCATAACGCCGTTCCGGGCAGCGACCGCCTTTCGGACATCCCCGATCCCGGGCCGCTGAGCGGCGAGACGATGAAAGTCCTGGAAAGCGTGGACAGAGCGCCGGCCCCTCCGCCGCCCGGCAAAAAGCCCCGCGCCTTTACCAGGGACCTCGCGGCCCCCGCCGGCGGCGAGGATTCGGAGCTTATGCGCATTGTGCAGGATTCATTTGCCGAACGGGACTGGCGGACCGCCGGCGAGGAACTGCGGCGCTACCTGAGCCTGCCCCGCTCCTCGGACGCCGAGGCCCGCGCCCGCTTCTACCTCGGCCAGACCTGCTATTTCTCCGGCAAATACCGGGAGGCCCTGGTCGAATTTCTGTTTGTCCGGCCCCGGTATCCCAATGAAGCCTATGTCTGGATAGAGGCGTCCCTCTCGGCGTTAATACGGTAAAACAGGGCGCGTGCGCCGGAAGCGCATCTCTCCCACTATCGAGGAAAACGCCACCGCCGTGATAATGACGCCGCCGCCGGCAATCACCGAAAGGGCGGGCCGCTCGCCGGTTACGAGGAACACCCAGACGGGGTTTAATACGGGCTCAATGGCGGCCAGCAGCATGGCCTGGGCCGCCGTGATGCGGCGGATGCCGTAGGCGAACAGCGCCGAGGCCGCGCCGATTTGGAAAACGCCCATAAAGAGCATGCTGCACACGTTGCCGGCGTCCACCCGCGGCGGGTATAAAAAGAAAAACGGCAGCGAAAAAGCCGCGGTGGTAAGGTGGGCGCAGATCATAATATCCGCGGGGCTGCCGTCCTTGTGCATGCGCATAAGCACCGAATTCGCCCCGAAGGTGAGGCCCGAAACCAGGGCCAGGCAGTCCCCCAGGAGGGAGCCGCCCGAGAGGCCGCCCCTGAATACGAGCAGCATCCCCCCGCCGACCACGCAGAGGGCAACCCAGTGCTCCCAGCGGGGCTTTTCCCGCAGGAGGAACCAGGCCAGGAGGCACGCCCATACCGGAGCGGTGTACTGCAGCAGAATGGCGTTTGCCGAAGCGGTGAGTTTGTTGGCAATGACGAAGAGGATCATCGTGGCGGCGTAACAGAGGCCGGAGGCGGCAAGGGCCGGGACGCGGCGGAGGGGAACGGCCGGCGCGCGGTTCAGGCGGCGCAGCAACAGGAGAACGCCCAGGGCCAGAGCGCTCCTGCTCCCGGCGATAAGCGCCGGATGCCAGTCCACCAGTTTGATAAAGAGGCCGCTCGTACTCCACAGTACGGCGCACAGGAGAACCGCCCCCTGTCCCGCTATCCGCTGTTCTTTCGCCGTTCCTCCGATGCCTGACATTCGCCCATAGTAGCCGCAATCCACCGTTTGGGGAAGGGGCTAAACCCGCCTTTGCAAATGCCGATACTTATACTAGCGGAGGCTGCATTGATCAGAGGATGGTATACCGCCGCCAGCGGCATGAGGGCCCAGCAGTGGCGGCTTGACGCGGTGGCGAATAATTTGGCGAATGTGGACACGGACGGCTACAAGCGGGATGTGGCGGCGTTCAAGGCTTTTCCCGAACTGCTCATCAGGCGGCAGGATGACGACGGAGTCTACCTGCATCCGTTCGGTTCAGCCGACGCCGCTCCCATTGTGGGAAAGATGGGAACCGGCGTGGAACTCAACGAGCTGTTCACCAATTTCGATCAGGGCGCGCTCAAGGAAAGCATGAGTGATTTTGATCTTGCCCTGGACGGCGGGGGCTTTTTCAGCGTCGCCACTCCCTGGGGGGAACGCTACACCCGCAACGGTTCTTTTCAGCTCGGCAAAGAAGGCTTTCTCGAAACCAAGGAGGGCTACCCGGTACTCGGCGAAAACGGCCCCATCAGGGTCAAGGCCAACAACTTTCAGGTCGATAAAAACGGCCGCGTGTGGATCAACGCCGCGTATCCTGACGAGCCGGAAGTCCTCGCCGGCAGGGAAAGCAACAACTGGGAAGACCCGGTTCTGTTCGACACCCTGAAACTGGTCGATTTTGACCTTGACCGCTACCTTGAAAAACAGGGATCGAGCCTGTACCGCGAAAGCGAGACTTCCGGCCCCGCGGTCGTCATTGAGGACGGCGCGCGCCCGAAGGTGCTGCAGGGCTTTACCGAGGCTTCCAACGTGGACCCGGTAGTGGAGATGGTCAGAATGATAGAGGTAAACCGCGCGTATGAGGCGAATCAAAAAATGATCCAGGCCGGGGAAACGGCCCTGGGCACGTTGATAAACCAGGTTGCGCGAATACAATAGGCCCCGCACCGGCGGACGGCCCGACAGCCCAATGATACAGAGGTAAACGATGGTTAGAAGTTTATGGACCGGCGCTTCCGGCATGATAGGCCAGCAGGCCAATATCGACACGATCTCCAATAATCTTGCCAATGTGAACACCCACGGCTACAAAAAGCAGCGGGCGGATTTTGAGGACCTGATCTATCAGACCGTCAAAGTCGCCGGAACGCCGGCCACTGAAGACACCGTCGTGCCTGTGGGCATCCAGATGGGCCACGGCGTCAAACTGGCGGACACCCAGCGGGTGTTTTCCCAGGGCTCGCTGCAAAACACCGAAGTACCCACCGACATGGCCATAGCCGGCGAGGGCTTTTTCAGGATTCAGATGTATGACGGCTCCTGGGCTTACACCAGGAACGGGAACTTCAAAATAGACTCCGACGGCCGCATGGTTACGGGTAACGGCTACTGGCTGTTGCCCGACATCATCATGCCCGAAGGCTTCCTGCCCGAATCGGTCGCCGTCACCCAGGACGGGAGGGTCAGCGTAAAAGTCCCCCGCATCGACGAGAACAATCCGGTTGACGTGGGCCGCCTGGAGCTGTACCGTTTCCCCAACCCCGTGGGCCTGAGCACCATCGGGGAAAATCTTTTCAAGGTGACCCAGGCTTCGGGGGAACCCATCCCCGGCAGGCCCGGCTTTGAGGGCATGGGCAGTATTCAGCACAAGTTTCTTGAAATGTCCAATGTCGCGGTAGTGCAGGAAATGGTGAACCTCATTGTGGCCCAGCGCGCCTACGAGTTCAACTCCCGTACCATCCAGACCAGCGACAATATGCTGGGAACGGCAACCGGCCTGAAGCGGTAGGATGAGGAGCTATGGATCTGAGCGGTGTAGGAGCGGCGTACATTGACGAATACCGGCTGAACGCTTCAACGGCGGGTGTGGCGCAGCGTGTTAAGCGGATGGGCGCGGATACCGGGAATCAGCTTGATTTCGCCGCGATGCTCAAAAAGGCCGCTCCCCCACATGACAGCGCCGCCGCCCCGAAAGCGGCCATCGACAAAACCGATACACTCTACGAGCAGTGCCTGGAACTGGAAACCTTTCTGGTAAAAAACCTGATCAGCTCCATGCGGAGTACCATACAAAAATCCGGCCTTATTGACGAGGGCTTTGCGGGGAAAATGTACGAAGACATGCTCTACGACGAATACGCCAAAGACTTCACCCGGAACGCCGGCTTCGGCCTTGCCGAACAAGCCTACCGGGAACTGCGCGGCCGCTACGCCGGCTAAAGCCGGCGCGCGGTCAATCGCATATAGGAGCGGTCACTGGGCCTACGCCGTGTGGCATTAGTATATCCACACGGCTACGCCGTGCGTTTACTGGGCGGGCCGCTAGGGGCTGTAAACGAAGTGTAATAACGGCTGTTTTTTCAGGGTACCGGCGGACAGTTTTCTGTTCTTGTGGCTCGTTTCCGCGGTTATCCCTTTGCTCCCCCTCCCTACCCGCTGTTTTCCCCTCTCGGTTCCC
>JAISYA010000227.1 GCA_031270205.1 Treponema sp. | reverse complement strand
AACAAAATAGAAAAATTGATGAATTCCATTTTTCATAATGGGAATTTTGGCTATAATTTCAAGAACTTATACAGGTTTAAGAAAAAATTCGACCCTACCGTATGGGAGCCGCGATATTTAGTTTATCATAGCGATATTCCGCTCCCATCTTTGGCAGTATCTATTGTTAACACCAAGAGAGGTTCTACCGACTTGGTTCTTTATGCAAAATATAAATTGTTCCTGATTGCGGTCGGTCTTGGACTATATAAAACAGAACAGAAAGTGGATAAAAGGGGGAACCGGCATGAACAAAGACATCATCTGGACCAAAAACGATTCTAAAAGATAATGGTGAAACAACAATGGAAGCTGAAAAAGCGTTTGCGGTTATCGGCAAGAAACTTGAGAAAGAATATAAAAAGCTAGGATTTAAATATTCAAAGAAAAACAAATTCTTAAAAAAGTCAACAAAGAAATTTGGTAACCGTTCACGGTTATTCGGCCATATTATAAGGCAAACGCAAAGGCGCCTGACACCATTTGAAAAGCGGGGACAGTGCTTCGTCCATGCCCCCCCGCGCGGTCTGCTTCACTCGGATTTTTCTTCGCGGCCCGAGCCGCAGCCGCATGAGCAGCCGGGGCACTTGCCTTTCCGTTTGTCCCGTATCAGTTTTATGACAATCGCCGCCACGACGGCGAGTATGACCAGGCCCGTCACAATCGTCCCGATGGATTGCATCACGCCTCCTTATAAGGTCTGAACAGCAGGAAGAAAAAGGCCGCCGTAAGCACAAAGGCGGCGACGGTTCCCGCGCCGAACGCGCCGGAGCAGAAAAGCATGCCGAGCTGGTAAATGCAAAGCGACACAATGTAGGCAAAGCCGCACTGATAGCCGATGGCGATCCAGAACCACCTGCGGTTGTTCATCTCCCGCTTGATGGCGCCTATCGCGGCAAAGCAGGGCGCACAGAGCAGGTTGAACACCAGGAAGGAATAGGCCGAAAGCATGGTGAAACTGAGCGCCAGGGTGTCCCACAATTCCGCGCCGTCTTCGGCGACTTCGGCGAAACCAAAGAGGATGCCGAAGGTACCCACGACGTTTTCTTTGGCGATAAGGCCGGTGATGGACGCCACCGCGGATTGCCAGTTCCCCCAGCCGAGCGGCGCGAAAAGCCAGGCAATGGCGGAGCCAAGGACGGCGAGGACGCTTTCGCCCATGTCCACCATGCCGAAGGAGCCTTCGCTCCAGCCGAAGCCTGAAGTGAACCACACAAAAATCGTGGCGAGCAGAATGACGGTCCCCGCCTTTTTTATAAAAGACCAGCCCCGCTCCCACATGCTCCGCAGAATGTTGATGACCGTAGGCCAGTGATAGGCGGGAAGCTCCATCACGAAAGGCGCCACGCCGCCGGCGAACAGTTTGGTTTTTTTGAGGATTATCCCGGAACAGATGATGGCGGCAATTCCCATGAAATACGCGCTGGGCGCTACCCACCACGCGCCGCCGAAGAGCGCGCCGGAGAACAGGGCGATGATCGGCAGCTTGGCGCTGCACGGGATAAACGTAGTGGTCATGATCGTCATCTTCCGGTCACGGTCGCTTTCGATAGTGCGGGAGGCCATGATACCCGGCACGCCGCAGCCGGTACCGATAAGAATGGGGATGAAGGATTTGCCTGAAAGGCCGAAACGGCGGAATATCCGGTCCATGATGAAGGCGATGCGCGCCATGTAGCCGCAGGACTCCAAAAAAGCGAGGAAGATGAACAGGATGAACATCTGCGGCACAAAGCCGAGCACCGCGCCCACGCCGGCCACAATGCCGTCAAGGATAAGCCCCTGCAGCCATTCGGCGCAATTGATGAATTCAAGGAAACCGCCCAGCAATACGGGAACGCCGGGGATCCAGACGCCGAAACCGGCGGGGTCCGCTTCGCCCATCCCGGCGGCTTCCTCAAAGGCGGAAGTTCCGATGCCGAAGAGATGCCAGCCTTCGCCAAACACGCCGTTGTTGGCCCAGTCGGTAACCATCGTACCCACGGTTGTTACCGACACAAAGTACACGATAAACATAACCAGGGCGAAAATCGGCAGCGCGAGGAAACGGTTGGTAACCACTTTGTCGATCTTGTCGGAAACGCTCAGCTCACCCCTGCTTTTGGTTTTGTAACATTGGTGAATAATGGAATCAATGTACGTATAACGCTCGGCGGTGATGATGCTTTCGCTGTCGTCATCAAGTTCCGCCTCGCAATTTTTGATGTCCCGCTCAATATGGGTTACTGTTTCCGGCGCCAGTTTCAGTTTGCGGATGATTTTTTCATCGCGCTCAAACAGTTTTATCGAATACCAGCGCTGCTGCTCATCGGGAAGGTTGTGCAGTACCGCCTCTTCGATGTGCGCCAGGGTGTGTTCCACACTGCCGGAAAAACTGTGCTGGGGAACGGTCTTGCCGCCGCCGGCCATATTCACCGCGAGGGCGGCGGCATCCTTTACCCCCGTTCCCTTTAGGGCCGAAATGCCGATAACGTTGCAGCCGAGCTTGACTGCAAGGGTTTCAATATTGATCCGGTCGCCGTTTTTCTTCACCACATCCATCATGTTGACCGCAACCACAACCGGAATACCAAGCTCGGTAAGCTGGGTGGTGAGGTACAGGTTCCGCTCAAGGTTAGTGCCGTCCACTATGTTGAGAATGGCGTCAGGACGCTCGTCAATCAAAAAGTTACGGGCAACTACTTCCTCAAGAGTATATGGCGAGAGTGAATAAATGCCGGGAAGGTCGACAATCACCACGTCTTTGTAGTTTTTTAATTTGCCTTCTTTCTTTTCTACCGTCACGCCCGGCCAGTTTCCCACAAATTGATTTGAGCCGGTAAGGGCGTTGAAGAGTGTTGTTTTTCCGCTGTTCGGATTACCCGCGAGGGCGATTTTTATAGCCATCTTTACACCTCACTCCACTTCAATGCTTTCGGCGTCGGCTTTCCGCAGGGAAAGCTCATAGCCCCGGATTGTTACCTCAATCGGGTCGCCCAGGGGCGCCACTTTTCGGACAAAAATCTCCACGCCCCTGGTAATCCCCATGTCCATAATGCGCCGCTTAATGGCGCCTTCACCTGTGATTTTCACAACATTAACGGTTTCGCCGACGTTTACGCCTCTCAATGTCCGTGTTTCCATTTCTGTCTCCTTGTCTATCTTAATCCTACACCATGATTTTACTTGCCATCTCGCGGCTAATCGCGATTCGGGACTCTTTGATATTTACAATCATGTTCCCGCTGATCTCGGTGACAACCGTAACACGGCTGCCCGCCACAAAACCGAGATTTTTGAGAAACTGCCGGGTTTTTTCTCTTCCGCCCACCTTTTTTATGGACGCCGATTCACCCGCTTTCGTCATTGTCAGTGGCATCATTTCCTCCGCTCCTCTAGGAGCCTGTTGCGCTTGTGGATTTTTGCAGTCTTTCAGAAAAAACGCAAAAAAACCTCAATTATGGGCTCCTTGCTGCTAAAGCAGCTTGGCAGTTTACAGGGTAAAAAATCGCCTCCTGGCGATTTTTGGGGATTATAATGCGCAAAGCGCAACAAACTGCTAAAGTGTAAAATCCCCTAATCCAAAACACTCGCCGCAACGCAGACACGTTAGCAGTTCCTATTAAAATTAGCACTAACTAACAGATTTGTCGAGAGGCGGCGGAGGCCTTTCAAAAGAACGTATAAAAAAGTAGACTGCGCATGGTCCAAAACCATGCCCCGGCTATGCCGGGAACGTGAGCGCACAGTCAATTAGTTTTGGAACAGGCTCAACTGTTCAGTCACACCTCTTTTTTTGGCCGGTTTAGGCGGTAAAACAGTAAAGTGGATGAGCCTCCGCGGGGCAAGCCGCGCTTGCCAAACTTGCCGCGGATCAAAGGACGCGGAGAGTTGTTGAAAAACATCGAAATGATATATGATTATAAAATAAATGGAATGGTTTCAGCGTCTTATCGCAATATATGATCGTATCCGCCCGGTTTTGGACGTGGCGCTCCTCGCGTTTCTGCTCTACAAGGGCTACGAGCTTTTAGTAAAAACCCAGGCTCTGCAGTTGGTAAAAGGCGCGGGCTTTCTTGCCCTGGTGTACGGCATCGCATTTCTCTTCAAACTTACGACTTTGCAATGGGTACTTACGATTATGGGGCCAGGGCTGTTCATTGCCATAGCAATTGTGTTTCAGCCGGAACTCCGCAAGATATTCATGCGCCTGGGGCAGGGGGAATTTTTCAGGCCCGACATCAAGCCCCGAATCGGTCAGCTTGAGGCGGTGGTAACCGCGGCGGAACTGCTCTCCCAGCAAAGGCGGGGGATGCTCGTGGTGTTTCCCAGGAAGATCAATATCAGGAATATTATCGAGACCGGCACGAGAATAAACGCGGAAATTTCATCAAGCCTTATTGTGGCGATTTTTGAATTTGACGGCCCGCTCCATGACGGGGCTATGGTTATTCAGCACGGCAAAATCACCGCGGCCGGCTGTTTTCTGCCCCTGTCGGAACAGCAGGACATACGGAAGAGTTTCGGTACCCGCCACCGGGCAAGCCTGGGGATGTCGGAGCAGTCCGACGCGGTGATACTGGTCGTCTCGGAAGAAACCGGGGCCATTTCCCTGGCCTATGACATGAAACTCTATTACGATCTTTCCCCTATAGAAGTTACGCGCAAACTCAAGGAACTTCTTGACCGGGGCAGCTGGCGGGAGGCGGAGCGGAGCGATCCGGCCCTGGGCGCTTCAGAGCTGGAAAACAGCAAGGACGTCCTCGTTGAACAGTAGCAATATGCGCGAAACGCGGCAAACCGCCAGAAAACTGCTTGCCAGGGCGGTGGAAAAATGGCCCGCCAAAGTGCTTTCCGTGGC
Source organism: Treponema sp. (assembly GCA_031270205.1). GTDB lineage: Bacteria > Spirochaetota > Spirochaetia > Treponematales > Breznakiellaceae > WQXQ01. The sequence goes on along the minus strand of JAISYA010000227.1, from coordinate 19,796 downwards.
GACGGCCCTGCTCCTCTTTGTCTTTCACCGGATGAGTACCCTGGAAACCCGCTTTTTTTCCGTGCCCCTACAGGTGGAGATAAGCGCCGATCTGGTGCCAATCAGCTCCTATCCCCGGATTGTCAGGGTAAGCATCCGGGGGGACGTCAACAGCATCTATCCGATTGCGGAAGACGATATTGAGGCTTACATCGATCTTACCAAACACAACACGGCGGGCCTGTACCGCGCGCCGGTGCAAATCCATAAAAAGGGGACCGCCCTGGAGGTGGGGCCGCTGGAAATATCCGTAGAACCGCTGGAGATTTCCGTTCAGCTCGATCAAAAAATACGCAAGGTCGTTCCCCTGAACGCGAATACGCAGGGAAATGTGGCCTTGGATTTTGAGCTGATCTCCCAGTCCCTCACGCCGCATCAGATAGCGATAGAAGGCCCTTTAAGTACAACGGATTCCGTTTCGGGATTATATACCGAAGTAATTGACCTTGAGGGAAGAAATGAAAGTTTCACCATAACGGCGCGTATCGTCAATCCTGATCCGCTTATTGTTATCCGGGGAAACATAACGGCGGAATTTTCGGCTTTTATCAGCCCGGTGATCCCGGCGAGAAACATCGACGGCATACCAATCGCGCTGAACGGGCTTGACCCCCGCTTTGAGGCGGATTCCGGAACGGGCAGCGTCCGCCTTGAAGGGGCAAGGGAACTGCTGAATGTTTTTGTCCCCCCCTCCGGTTTTCTCAGCGTTGACTGTTCCGGACTGAACGAGCCGGGGACCTATAAGCTGCCGGTGTTGATAGAACTGCCGGCAGAGCTGAGGGCGGTACGCCGCGAGCCTGAGGAATTGAATCTTACGGTGACGCTTAAAGAAAACGGCGAAAGGTGAAGTTCAAGTGAAGTGAAGGAGGTTCCCTTGAACTTCAACCGACTGAACGAAGTGAAGGAGGCTTTCTTGATAACCGGCATCGGGGTTGACATAGTGCACGTGCGGCGCATGGAACGCTGGTACGGTATTCCGGGGATCCTGGAGCGTTACTTTCATCCCCAGGAGCTTGCGGCGGCCCTTTCGCGGGGGAGCGGCGCGAGCCTTTCCCTGGCAGCCCGTTTCGCCGCCAAAGAGGCCTTTGGCAAAGCCCTGGGAACGGGGCTGTCGGGGATTGTGTTGAAGGACATTGTGGTAATCAACCGGCATAACGGCCGGCCCGAAATACACGCGCTGGGAACCGCGCGGGCCGCTCTGGAAAAAAGCGGGGCGAACCGGGCGCATCTGTCCCTTGCCCACGAGCGGGACAACGCCGTCGCCATGGTGGTTCTGGAATCATCGTAACGGGCAAAAGCGGGGGGTATATGAACGAAGAACGGGAATTAAAAGTATCCTTCCTTTCCAAAAAAGAATATACCTGTCCTGTCTGCGGGGCGGTTTTCCGCAAGGAAGAACTACTCTCGGGCGGCGGCAGACTGATTGCCGGCGCGCTTACCGAAGAGCTGCACCGGCTTTACGAGCCTTCGGCTAAATACGGGGAAGTGTTCCCCCTGGCTTATCAAGCCACGGTCTGTCCCGAATGTTGGTTTGCCTCAATGGACGCGGATTTTTCCCTGCTTCCGCCGGCGGGCAAGGGCCGGGTCCAGGACGACCAGGAGCGCCGCATGGCGGAGACCCAGCTTGTTTTTCCCGGGGTTGATTTTGAGGAGCCGCGGGGACTTATGGAAGGCGCCGCTTCCCAGTACCTGGCGCTCCGCTGCTATGATTTTTTCAACAAGGACGTGTCCCCCACCATAAAGCAGGGAATCGCGGCTCTCAGAACCGCGTGGCTTTTGGACGAGCTTGACAAAAAATACCCCAACCAGCACTACGACTGGCTTGCAATCGTGTTCCGCAGAAAAGCCCAGTTTTTTTACAACGAGGCCCTTGACCGGGAGCAAAGCGGAAAAGAAACCCTGTCGGGCTTAAAAATATTCGGCCCCGACACGGACAAAAATTATTCTTACGAGGGGATGCTCTATCTCTGCGCGTATCTGCGCTACAAGTTCGGCCCCGCCCTGGACGCCAATCAGCGGAAAACCTCCCTGGAAGACGCCCGGCGGACCATCGCCAAACTCTTCGGCATGGGAAAATCCTCCAAAGACAAGCCCGGCGCTTTTCTGGACCTTGCCCGGACGGTCTACGACGCGATCAACAAGGCCCTGGAAGAACCCGATGCGTAGCGGCTTACGGCGGTCATGAGCAGAAACATCAAACTGCTTGTTGCCTATGACGGCGGCGATTTTTCAGGATGGCAGCGGCAGGGCGCTTCCGCGGGCGGGGAACGCACCGTGCAGGGAGTTATCGAGGGCGCCCTTGAGAAAATGCACAAAGAGCCGGTGGCCCTTACCGGATCGGGCCGTACCGACGCGGGAGTGCACGCCGCGGGGCAGGCCGCCAATTTTTACACCAATATAAACAGTATTAACCCCGCGCGTTTCGCGCCCGCCCTGAACGGCCTGCTTCCCCGTGACGTGCGGATCCTTGAAGCCGCCGAGACCCGCCCCGATTTTCACGCCCGCTTTGACGCCGCCATGCGGACTTACCGTTATCATTTTATCGCCGGCCGTTACGCGCTTCCCCACGAGAGCCGCTACAACCTGCAAATACACAGGCATCCCCGCGTGGAACTGCTCAACGCCTACGGCCGCCTGCTCCTGGGGGAACGGGACTGCTCGATATTTGCCGGCGCGGGAGACTCAAGCAAATCCCGAAACCGGTATATTTTCCGCGCCTTTTTTTTTGTCGAAGGGGACCGCTTGATTTTCGAGATCAGCGCCAACGCCTTTTTGTGGAAGATGGTACGCTCAATTGCCGGAACTTTTCTGCACTATGAACAGCAGGGCGCGCCCCCGGAGAAACTGCGGGAGATCATCGCCTCAGGCGAGCGCAGCCTTGCCGGGCCGACCCTGCCGCCCCAGGGACTTTTTTTATGGAAGATCGATTATTACAGGGAGTGAAACGACAGCATGGTAAATCAGGATGGGATCCGCCGCATTATAGACGAGTGCCTGCGGGAATACCCCTGTGAACTGGAACTGATCTACAATGAGCCGATGGCCTTCCACACCACCTTCAGGGTGGGCGGGCCCGCGGATTGTTATGCGAAACCCCAGGGGGAGGGATTTCCCGCTTTCGCCGCCTGCCTGCTCCGGGCCGCCCGCGCGGACGGGACGCCGGTTTTTATCCTGGGGGGCGGAGCCAACATCGTCGTTGCGGACAGGGGAATCCGGGGGATAGTTCTCGATACCTCAGGCTGGACCGGTAAAACGGAGGAAGGGGACGCGGGACCCGGGGACGGCCCTGCCATGCGCTTCCGTTCCGGCACCGGCGCGGACGCCGCGGCGGAACTGGCCGCCGGCGCCGCTCTTTCGGGGCTTGAGTTCCTCGCGGGTATGCCCGGCAGCATAGGCGGCGCGGTGTGGATGAACGCCCGCTGTTATGAGCGGGAAATCGCCGACGCGCTCATAGAAACCGAAATAATCGATTTTTCCGAAGCCGAAGAGTCGTCAAAGGGAAGCGTCTCGCGGTTCCTCCGTATTCCCGCGGACAGGGCCGCTTTCGGCTACAAACGCAGCCCGTTTCAGAGCCGTCCCTGCCTTATCCTTTCGGCCGGCTTTGCCCTGAAAAGCGGGCGTGAACGGGAAATCCGCGGCGAGATGGAAGCGCACCGCCGTAACCGGGAAGCCAAGGGCCATTACCGCTATCCTTCGGCCGGCTCGGCTTTCAGGAACAACCGGGCTTTCGGCAAGCCCACCGGCAAAATCATCGACGAACTGGGCCTGCGGGGATTGCGGATTGGCGGCGCGCAGGTCGCCCCCTTCCACGGGAACATCATCATCAACGCCGGCGGAGCCGCCGCCGGGGACATCCGCGCCCTTACCGGCGAAGTCGCCGCCCGTGTTAAGGCCGCCGCGGGATTCGTCCTGGAACCGGAAATCCTCTTTGTCGGGGACTGGGGATAAGTTTTGTCCATTGGCGTTTAGGTATCATCGTTATTCGAAAGTCCGGTTAAATTCTTTTTTCATGTCCCTGTGGAACATGCGTTATTTATACGCGCCGGCCCCGGCATGGGGTCAATCGCCCTGCTTACGGGTCTTCATCCATCTGATGAATTCGAGGACGAATTGGCGGTTTTCATCGGTAAGTTGATCGGCAATTTGTCCGATAAGGCGGGCTTCGGCGCTTACTCTGGTACCTCTGTCTACGTGTTCTTCACCGGTGACGAGATATTCCACCGACACACCCAATGCCCGGGCAATTTTAACCGCCGCCTCGGCGGAAGGCATTTGGCCCCGGTTGTTCAGGTAGTTATCGATACTGTACTTGTTTACTCCCGACAGGTAGGCTAATTCCTTCACGAGCATGCCGGAATAGGCCAGTTCCGACTTCAGGTTTTCCTTGAATCCCATACCAGTATCATACAAGAAGCGAAGGAATTAGTCATGAAAGAGAACGACATTTTGTCCCTTGTTTTCCCTGTTCCGGAGACTGCTTACTGTTTCCGATACTTTGGAGCTTGCCAGGCGCAAGCACGCACCGGCTACGGGGAGGGGACAGATCCCTGCGCGTTGCGTTGACAAGGGCGCTGATACGGTATACATTCAGAAAACAGGCGGGGACAGGATGGCCGGGGAGCTACAGCTCAGTTTCGTTTATTTTTCAAAAGGCTCATATATCGTTGTCGAGGGAAAGCCGAACGCGGAATGTTTCTTCATTATCCGCGAGGGGCAGGTGGAGCTTTCCAAGGAAGTGGAAATTGTCGCCGAGGAGCGGGGCAATAACCTGAGGCCGGGGGATTTTTTCGGGGTAGTCTCGGCCATGTCCGGCCACAGCTATATTGAAACCGCACGCGCCAGGACCGATGTTACCCTCATATCGGTGCAGCGGAAGCAATACGGACAGCTTATCCGCAACAACGCGCCGGTGGCGATGAAGATCCTCCGCCAGTTCTCGCGGCGGATGCGTTACCTTGACCAGGCCCTCACTTTCCTTACCCTGCACAGCAGCGCCGCGGTAGACAGCCGCCACTTGTACAAAGTCGCCGAATACTACGCCAAACAAAACCGCTACGGCCAGGCGTTCTACGCCTGCAGCCGGTATGTCAAATACTGCCCCGACGCGGAAAACATAGCTACGGCCAAAGCGCTTTTGTCGGAACTGGCCCCGTACGCGCAGACGGTCCGGCTTGACTTTAGCGCAAAAGACACGGAGCGGGAGTATCCCAAAGACGCGATGATCTTCGCCGAGGGCGAGCCGGGCGAAGAACTGTTCATCATCAAAAAAGGCTCGGTGAAAATCACCAAGGTGGTCGGCAACAACGAAGTGCTCCTGGCTGTGCTGAAGACGGGAGACGTTTTCGGGGAAATGGCCCTGCTGGAAACCGAACCCCGCGCGGCCAGCGCGGTGGCCTACTCCGAATGCCGGCTAACCGTGCTCAACCGCGCCAACTTTGAACAGACAATCACCGTCCAGCCCCAGTTGATCGCCTACATCACCGCCCTGCAGGCCGAGCGGATATGGTTCATCTACAAGCAGCTTGCCAATACCCGCCTGAGCGATCCGCTGGCCCGCATGTACGACATCCTGCTCATCCAGCTTGAAAGAAGGCGGATAAAGGTCAATACCAGACATTCGTTCACCTTCGATTTCGGCCCGGTGGAACTGACCGACATGATAGGCGTCTCCCAACCGGAGGGCGAGCGGCTCATAGGCAAATTGCTGAAAAACAGACACATTCAAATCTTCCACGACCGAATCTGCGTGTTGGACGTTTCCGAGATCGCCAGGCAGACCGCCTACCTCCGGAAAATGCAGCAGATTGAAAACGGCCGCGCGGAGAAAAATATTTTCTTCCGGTAGCGGCTCATTATTGGTCCGCATGTTGATTATCCAATTACTGTTGCCGCCCTAAAACCGCAGCCGCAATTTGGCGTTGAAGTTGAAATAGCTGCCGCCGGTATGGGGGCCCAGCTCGCCGTATTCGCCGTTGTCCGCAAAGAGGTCCCGGTCCAGGGGGATTTGCCCGGTAAGGATCAGGGTACAGCCCTGGAACAGTTCGTTCTCCATGCTGACAAGCGGGGTAAAGGAAACGTCGTCAAAACCGGAAATCAGGGCGAGGCCCGTGTTGGCGTAGTCGTTGATAAGGTAGGTCAGTCCCGTGTACAGGTAATTTCGGTTGGACAGGCTGCCCCCGCCCCTAATCGAGGTGGAGGAGGCCTCTCCGCTGTACAGGTATTCGGCCACGGCCAGGAGTTTTCCATCAAAAAAGGAATAGTCCGCCCCTAAACTGAGGGAGAGGCCGTTGACACCGGTATTGGCCTCGCGGTTGTAGGTATAGAGGAGGTCCGTCAAGAGGCCCAGCTCCACGTCCGCCTTGAGCGAGATCCCCATACGGTGCATGCCCCACTTTGAGCCGTCCCGGGGCGTTTCAAACGCGTAGAGCGCCTGGACGCTTGAGCGGTCCCAGTGCTGATCCATGGAAAGGCCTACAAGCCCCCCCTCCCCGCCTTCCGCGAAGGGGTTGCGGGGAGCCGCGCCGAAACCAAGCAGCTTGAGGGAATCCGCCGGATACCAGGAAAGCCCCGCTCCCAGCACGGCGCGGGGCCGCGCGTCGGGGTACAGCGGGTTTTTCGGGTTTAGAAAATCCGAAGGCCCCCAGATTTGACCGTAACCGAAGGGGAGCCGCATGAGGCCGCCGTCAAAATCCGTGTACTCGCCGTTCAGCCTGAAATAGAGCCGCTCAAGCTCAAAGGCGGCCAGGTAGTTTTCGCCGTAGGTAAACGCCGAAGGGGACAGCCCCAGCGCGGCGTTCCCCTGGCTAAACCCCAGAAGCGCCGCGCCGTTCGCGGCCTCCCCGGCGGCGGCGATAAAGTTCACCGCGCCGTAAAACACCGCCCGCTCCTTGATCCGGGCCTGCATCCTGAGGTTGGCGTACTCTTCAAGGCCGTAGACAAAATCCGGCCCGGTCCCGGCCTTCATGGAAACGGTAGAGTTCAAAATACCCGATACGCTCAGATTCTGTGCCGCGAGGGACGCCCCGCTTCCGCCCGCCGTTACAAACGCGCACAGCGCCAGAATGAACAACGATTTTACCGTAAAACCGGCACACATCTTCGTTTACCTCGACAAATTCCGCTGGCTGAACACCGAGTCCGCGATGGGCTGGTCCATGATCACCTTTTTCATCACCAGTGTGGTCTTGCTGTTTTTCCGCAGCAGGTCGCGGATTTCCATCTCTACCGGAAAGCGTCGGCCCGCGATAACTTCAATCTTGTTGAGGTTGTACTCCTTGAGCTTCGCGCCGGAAAGGGCGAACTGTTCGTAGTGCAGGCAGTCGCCGGTCTCCTTCTCGATCCACATTTTCTGCCGGGGGTAACTCTCGGTCTTCTTCTTCGCGGCAAGATCCAGCACCCAGCAGTCCCGCCCGTTCCAGGCCTCCGAGCCGCCCAGGGACGGATTGTAGCGGTTGGAGAGCTTGTCGTTCTCAATGGTGTCCTCGTAGGACATGTCGCTGCCCATCATGCTTTCCTTGAGCATGTGCCCGGAGATGAGCATCACTTCCTCGGTGTCGGGGGAGTAGACGTAGAGCCGCCCGCCCTTCTTGAGGTACTTGACGCCCCGGTCTTCGGGGTTGGTGAACTCGGTGAAGTTGTCGTTGTTCTCCCGCCCCCAGGCTTTCATCGTTTTCACAAAGCGCTTGCCCTGATAGTCGATGATCATCTCGCCTTCGTACACAATGGTGGTGAAAATCTCGTTATCATCCACCCGCCGCAGCAGTTCCGCCGCCGAAGGCGTCTGCCCAAAAGCCGCCGCTCCCGCCGTTACTGCCAACACAAACGCCAATACGGTTACTTTCGTCTTCATCATAAACCTCCATTCCTTCATCTTCTTAACGCCTCTACCGGCTCGACGAACGCGCTCTTGAGCGACGGGATCAGCGTGAACAGCGTCGCTATGCCCACGCCGAGGAGCCAGCTCTGCGCCAGCTGGGCCGGGCTGAACGTAAGGTAGAGCGCGTTGCCCATCGGCATGGCCGCGAAGGTGTCGCCCATCAAGCCCATCAGGTTTATCGGCGTGTTTTGCAGCGCCGCCGTCAGAACGCCCCCCGCCAGCATCCCCGCCGTAGCGCCCAGCACCGCCAGGAACACCGACTCAAAAAAGAACACCGTCACAATCTCCCGCCGGCTCATCCCCAGGCTCCCCATCATCCCGATCTCCTTGATGCGCTCGTGGATGATCATCACTACTGTGTTGACGATGAGGAAACTGGCCACCACGAGGAACACGAGGTACACCACGTAGTAAACCGGCATAAGGCCGTTCATCAGCGCCACCCAGTAGTTGTCCTGCCACTCCTCCGCGATGTTGTCCGTTCCCAGGAGCGCCTCCATCCGCCGGGCGATAGGCGCGGAGAGCGCCGCCTCGTCCGCGTAGACTACCAGCTGCTGCGCCGCGTCCCCCATGGTGAGGAGCCGCTGCAGCCGGTCGAAGTCCACGATGACGGCGTCCCGGTCCACCGCCGTGTAGTCGAAGAAGAAGACCCCCACCACTTTCGGCGCCCACATCCGGTCGGAGAACTGCGATGACACTGTTTTGAGCGGGATGCGGTCGCCCACGCGCAGCCCTGTCTTGTCCGCGAAAATCCGCCCGACGGCGCACTCGTTGGCCCCCGGCGCGGGGTAGCGCCCCTCCAGGAGGCCGTCTCCCCGGTCGGTCAGGTTAAAGTGGTGCGCCTTCGACTCCCCCTCCATCCGCAGCCCCCAGAGCGTCGCGTGTTTCAGCACGCTCTCCTGCAAAGTCGCGTAGGTCTTGATGCGGGGGAACACCGCCGCGACTCCGGGAATGGCGGCAACGGCCGCCTCCAGCTCCGGGAGCGGCCGCCCCTCCCCCACCGGGAACTGCACCGGCATCGCCTCCGCGTCCGCCTCGAAAGCGCGCGACACCGCCCGCACGTGCCCCGTCTCGAAAATCTGCACCGCCTCGTTCATCGCGCCCAGCATCCCCGCGAGCATCGACCCGTAGAACGCGATGAAGAACACCGCCAGGCCCACCGCCAGGAGGCAGAACGCCGTGCGCCGCTTGTTCCGGAAAATATTCCTGAACGCAATCTTCATGAGGGTTCCAAAGCCCCCAAGCCGTACTTTTTCCATATCAACCTCCGGTCTATTCCGCTGTAGTCATCTATACGGCTTGCGCCGTGCCTTTGCTAAGCGGGGAATGCCCCCCAGCCTTAGGGGGGACCTACCCCCAGCCCTTAGGGGGGAATGCCCCCCAGCATTAGGGGGGACCTACCCCCAGCATTAGGGGGGACCTCCCCCCAGCGTTAAGGGGGGATGCCCCCCAGCCTTAGGGCGGCCACTGCGGCGGCTAATGCCGCCGCGCGGTCTACGGCAAAGTGGGGCGGTCACTGGGCCTACGCTTTGCCGCTGTAGTCATCTACACGGCTTAACGCCGTGCGTTTGCTGAGCGGGGACCCCGCCCAGCCTTGGATCGGAACCCCGATCAGCCCTGGATCGGGACCCCGATCAGCCCTGGATCGGAACCCCGATCAGCCCTGGATCGGAACCCCGATCAGCCCTGGATCGGAACCCCGATCAGCACTGGATCGGAACCCCGATCAGCCCTGGATCGGCCGCCGCGCCGGCTAAAGCCGCCGCGCGGTCTACGGCAAAGAGGGGCGGTCACTGGGCCTACGCTTTGCCGCATAACTCATCTACACGGCTTACGCCGTGCGTTTGCTGAGCGGGAACCCCGATCAGCCCTGGATCGGCCGCCGCGCCGGCTAAAGCCGCCGCGCGGTCTACGGCAAAGTGGGGCGGTCACTGGGCCTACGCGTTGCCGCATTACTCATCTACACGGCTTGCGCCGTGCCTTTACTAAGCGGGCCACACGCCGGCTAAAGCCGCCGCGCGGTCTACGGCAAAGAGGGGCGGTCACTGGGCCTACGCTATGCCGCATTACTCATCTGCACGGCTTGCGCCGTGCATTTGCTGAGCGGGAAGCCCGATCAGCCCTGGATCAGATGCCCCCCCAGCTCTCGCTATTCAAACCGCATGCTCTCCGTGATGGGCTTCTTGAGCGCGCGGCGGACGGGGAAGAAGGCGACCAGGGAGGAAACGAGCGCGGCAACGAGGCCGCTGCCGATGATCACCGGCACGTTCCAGATGCCGCGGATGACGTTGGAGACGGGGATGCCCATATTGCCGCCCATTGAGAGGGACATCTGCGAAAAGTCCATACCGGCCGTGACCATCGGGATGTTGGAGAGGCAGCCCGCCACGATGCCCAGGCCGCCGCCGATAAGGCCCAGGGCCGCGGCTTCCATCATATAGGTAAAAACCATCTCCCGGTCGGTCATCCCCAGCGCCCGCATCATCCCGATTTCCCTGGTGCGCTCCATCACGGACATCAGGATGGTGTTGGAGATGCCCAGCAGCGCCATTATCAGGATGAGGATGGGGAATGTCCGGTCCGAGACGCTCTCCATCGCCTCGTATTTCAGGAAGTCCTCGTTGTAGCCCTGCCAGGGGAAAACGCCCAGTTCCGCGCTCAGCGTTTCGCCCCGCGCGGCAAGGCCCCGCTGAAGCGCGGCGGTAATGACTTCCGGCGCTTCGCTGGGAAGGGTCCGGTCGGCGGGGGTAGCCCGCTTGTCCCGGATGAGGATTTCCGTCACGCGGCCTTCCAGCATCATCCCCGCCTCGTCCTGCAGCACGTCCAGGGGGATGAAGAGGGTGCTGGTGTTCAGCACCATGTCCGGGGTGTTCACGATGCCGACGACCCGGGCGTCGATGACCTGGTTCACGTGCTTCACCGCGCCGGAGAAGTCGACGCGGATCATTGCCGCAAGGGCGTCGGCGGAGCGGGCGCCGCCGGCGTCTATTAAGAGGTAGGCGCCCAACAGTTCGTCGTACTCGTAGGCCGCGCCCAGAAGGGCCTGTTCGCCGGGGGTGAGGAGGGGCCAGAGGTCCGCGTCCCACTTGTCCGTGCGGATGGAGTCCGGCAGCCCCTTGATGTCGATGACCGCGGCAATGCGCACGTCGTTGCGGCCCGTGCGGTCCAGGAGCTGCCAGAGGCGGTCCAGGCCGGCCGCGCCCAGGTCCTGCTTGAGGAACATCCGCCGCATATTCGCGTCCGCGAAGTCCTGGGTCTCCAGAAAGCCCGCCTTCCGCTCCCCTTCAATGTGATAGAAGCAGGAGCGGATGAACGCCTCGTCCGCGGCGTCTCCCGCGGCGGCGCTGCGCACGAAGTCCTCGAACTCGGCCTTTTCTACCCGCTGGGGAATGCCCACCTTGAGCTTCTCCGCGGTGTAGTTCCCCAGCGCGATGCCAAACTCGCCGGGGCGGATGTAACGCCCCGTTTCCATCCACCGGGGGTCGGTGTAGGCCAGGGTCGCCGCCTCCCGCGCCGGGTCCACGGCGTTGACGATGACCGGCGCGTTCCCGCTGACGGAGTAGAGGGTGCCGGAGAAGACATAGCGGGGGGCGCTGTGGTAGCCGGCCTCGTCCAGCGCCGCGGCGTAAGTCTCCCAGGCGGCGAAGTTCTCGTAAGCGGGCTTCTCGTCCTGCTTGTCGAAGTACATGCGGGTTTGCAGCTTGGCCGCGCCCATCTCGTAGTTGATGATGTTCCGGTAGCTTTCGATGAACATCCCGCTGATAAGGCTGTCCATAAAGATATACACGGCCACACTGACCATAATCGCCGCGCTGGTGAGGATGGTCTTGACCTTATGCCGCGCCAAATTGCGGAAGGCCATGCGCTTGAGTTCCCAAATTCCTGATAGTGTCATAGTATGCTCCCTATAGTCCGGTGCTGCGCGGTCATTCACTTGACCTCGTCCGATTCAATCCGCCCGTCACAGAGTTTGATGATCCGGCGGGCAAATTCCATGACCATGGGATCGTGGGTTGAGAAGATGAAGGTAGTCCCCTCGCTGGTATTGAGCTGTACCATCAGCTCCAGGATTTCCCGCCCGATGGTAGAATCCAGGTTCGCCGTGGGTTCGTCCGCGAGGATCAGCGCGGGTTTTTTCACCAAAGCCCGTGCTATGGCCACCCGCTGCTGCTGTCCGCCGGACATTTCCCGGGGCCGCCGCTTCTCCATGCCCTCAAGCCCCACGTCCCGCAGCGACCGGGCCACCCGCTCCCGGATTTCCCGCTTGTCCACCCCCAAAAGGGTCAGCGGAAAGGCGATGTTTTCCGAGACGGTAAGCACCGGGATAAGGTTATATGCCTGAAAAATAAAACCGATGCTGTGCCGCCGCAGGAGCGCCAGCTGCTTCTTTGAAAGGCCCGCCACATTCCGCCCGCCTATGCTCATACTACCCCCGGTTAGGGTGTCCAGGCAGCCCGTCAAATGGAGGAACGTTGACTTTCCGCTCCCCGAAGGCCCGGCAATGGCGGCAAATTCCCCGCCTTCAAAGCTCAAATTCACCCCCCGCAGGGCGTGTACCGTCTGTCCGTTAAGGCCGTAATCCTTAACCACGTTTTCCGCTTCTACTACCGTCATATCAAGCTCCTTTGGCTTTCCAGCCTTATTGTACTATTCATCTAGTACAATCGTAAATGCACTAGTACAATGTGTCAAGAGGAATTTGAAAAAAAAGTGAAAAAAATTGACGAATTTCCTGGAGAACAGGTGATTATCAGGTTATCAACAGCTTTTCCACAAGAGAGTGTATTTTTCAGCAAAACCGGCGGGTCCTGGCGCTATCCTGTAATTGCAATTTATCCTGTTCTGGTGTACGGTTAGGGCATGTTTACCTGTACCGTGACGCCCCGATTCGGGGATATGGACATTCTGGGGCACATCAACAACACCGTGCCCGTCGTTTGGTTTGAGCTGGCGCGCAATCCCCTGTTCAAAATCTTTGACGTGGAACTGCGGCTGTCGCGGAAAACCTTTCCCCTCATCATGGCCCACACCGATTACGACTACCGGGACCAGCTTTATTTCCAGTACGACGTGGAGATCCGTACCTGGATTACCCGCATCGGGACCAAGTCTTTCACGGTATACCACGAGGCCTGGCAGCAGGGGCGGCTCTGCGTAACCGGGCACGCGGTAGTGGTCCACTACGATTTCAACATCGAAAAAACCACCCCCATTCCGGAGGACAAAAAGCGGCTCCTGGCCGAACACCAGCGGGACGGGCTGTAGGCTACATGCCCAGCGTTATTCCCAGGATTGCGCCGGCGGCGATGTAGACTGCCGGGTGGCGCTTGCATTTCCTGATAGCGAGGAACAGGGCGGCGAAAATGAGGGTTTCCTTCCAGCGGAGCAGCTCATACCAGGCGGCGGCGTCCGGTTTATAAAGGGCGAGTTTCCAGACGCCGAGGCCGGCGGCGGCGAGGAGGCCGCAGGCGGCGGGGCGGAGACCGGCGAAAACGGAAACGGCGGTTTTGCTTTCCTTGAAGGAGCGCAGCATCCGGGCGATGACGTTGATGATCAGGATGGCGGGGCTTACCAGGCCCAGCGCCGCGATACAGGCCCCGGCAATGCCGCCGTACCGGAAACCGGTCTGGGCGGCCATGTTCACCCCGACCGGGCCGGGAGAGGACTGGGCAACGGCGAGGAAATTCCCCACTGTTTCGCGGTTCAGCAACCCGTATCGGTCTGCCATTTGAAACAGGAAGGGCAGGGTGGCAAGCCCGCCGCCCACGGCGAAAAGGCCCGTCTTGAAAAACTCGGCGTAGAGCAGCAAAAGGTTTATGGTTGATCCTCCCCGTTTTTGGCGGCCGAATTAGGCCCCTCCTGCTGTGCGGTTTTTCCCGGCCGGGCCGGGAAAAGCAAAAAGCCCGCCACACCTGCGCCGAGGATAATATACACCGGGGACAGGCTCAAAACCACCGAAAGCGCGAAGGCGGCGGCGCAGATAATGACCGACTTGTAATTTTTGAAAACTCCCTTGAACAGTTTCAACACGGTGTCAAGCACGAGCGCGCCAACGGCGATTCTGATTCCGCTAAAGGCATGGCGCACCACGGGGTATTCGGCAAAGCGCCTTAAAAAAAGGGAGATGAGAAGCATGAGGCATACGCCGGGCAGTATAATCCCGATAGTGGCGATAACGCCGCCCGCAGCGCCTTTGCGCTTGTATCCTACAAAGGTCGCCACATTGACGGCGATAATCCCCGGCGTGATTTGTCCGATGGTGAAGTAATCCAGTACCTCGTCCATGTTCACCCAGCCGCGCTTCTTTATAAGCTCGCGTTCAAGCACCGGCATTATGGCGTAGCCGCCGCCGAACATTGATGCGCCTATCACGATAAAGGCCCACAAAATGGCGATGTACTCTTTCAAGAACAGAACTCCTCAGCATCTCCCGCATAAAACCGTATCTGCTTCCCGGACTTTTCAGGGAACCGCTCTTTAACGGATTCTTGCGAAGTTGTTGTGTAATGAGAGAGCATGGCCCTCACTGCCGCACAGGCGCCGTACGGTTATACATGGCAAGAATCGCGATCAGCACAATGCCCATCACCATGTCGGTGGTGGCCTGGGACATGTTGAACACCGCGAGGCAGTTGGTCAGTACCGTGATCAGCAAGGCCCCGGCCAGGGTGCCGATGTAAGAGCCTTTTCCCCCGGTGAGCAGTGCGCCGCCTATCACCACGGCGATGATGGTCCGCATGGTAAAGGTGTCGAAGGTGCTGCCCCGGACGAAGTTCATGTAACCCGCGCCGAGGAAGCCGGCGACCCCCGCCAGAATCCCCGCCGTCACGTAGGCGATGATCTTGATCCGCGCGGTCCGTATGCCGCTGAGGTAGGCGGCCCGCTCGTTGTTGCCCGTCAAAAAGAGGCGCATCCCGTAGCGGCTCCGGTTCAGGATAAAAAGCACCAGCAGAAAGATGCAGAAGCCGTAAAAAACACTCGTGGGAATGACGCCGCCTATGCGGTAGGTCATGCTGCGGGTAAACCAGGGGCTTGCGGTCCCGCTGGGCTTTCCCTCGGTAAGAACGTACTGCAGGCGGGTTACCACGTTGGCGACGCACATGGTGACGATCATCGGGGGGAGGCCGATAAGGGCCACGCCCACGCCGTTCACCAGGCCCGCCGCCGCGCCGAGGCCTATGGACATGAGCAGTGTCGCCAAAAAGTAGCCTTCGCTGCCCCGCATGATCCCCACGGTTAAAAGCGCGGTAAGCGACATGACCGCGCCCACGGAGAGATCGATGCCGCCGCCGCCGGATATGATGATGATGGTCTGCCCCGCCGAGGCGATGGCCAGCATTATGGTAAGGGCGAAAATCGAGCCGAAAGCGTTGATGTTTAGGGAACGGGGACTTAAAATCACGTTGGTCAGAAAGAGCAGCACCGAAAAAAGCAGGGCCATGCCGATCTGGTTGGTAAGGGCAAAACGTTTTGCCCTCCGCGCGGCACGCGTTCCAAGGGTTTCCCTATTTTCCATCGTTCATACCCTCCCTTCGACTACGCTCAGGGGCCGCGTCCTTCGTCTCCGCGGCAAGCCCTCCCTGGGAGGTATCTTTCGTCACGCCGATCTGTTTCAAAATCCCTTCTTTCAGGGCGTCCCGCTGTATTTTGTTTGTAAACACCGTGGCCACAAGCCCTATCAGAATGATGCTGTCCGAAACCAGATTCTGCCAATAGGATGTGGCCTTGAAGCCGGGCATAAGCCGGGGCAGCAGGCTGAAAAGCTGGAACACGATGTTCTGGATAAGTACCAGAAAGCCCGACCCGTAAAGGGCGCAGGCCATGGTCCCCCAGCCCCCCGCCAGGGACACGCCCCCCAGGATGCAGGCGCTGATACTCCGCAGCCCGTAACTTTCACCCATGATGGGATTGCCCGCGCCGGTCATTGCGCTCAGGCAGAAGCCCGCGAGGAAAACGTACACGCCTTCCAGCAGGTACATTTTAAGTTTAGTGGCCGCCACGTTAACCCCGTTGGCGTAGGCGTTCCGCTCGTTTCCCCCTACGGCATAGACGTGCTTTATCGTGGGCGTCCTGCGCATATAGGCCCAGATGAGATATGCCGCGACGATAATCACCAGGGAAACGGGGAGTATCCCCAGGATGTTCATATCATAGGTAAGGTAGATGATCTCCGGGACGCTGCCCTGTGGTTTGGGCATGATGAGGAGGTTTATCCCCCGCACAATGTAGATCATGCAAAAGCTGGTAAGGAGCGGCGGTATACGCAGCAGGGCCACGATGAGGCCGTGTATGCCCGCGATGCAGACGGCCCCGGCAAAGGCCGCGGCCCAGGCCAGCGGATACGGCATGGCCGGAAACCAGGTGGGGAGCATGACGGCGACCACGTTGACAAAGGCCATCTGTACCCCGATGGAAATGTCGATGATCCCCAGCAGCATGAGCAAAAGCTGGCCCATGGTAACCAGAATCAGCGGGGCGTTCTTGGCAAAGATCAGGGCGATGTTCCTGATGGTAAAAAACCGGAACGGCCCCTGTACGATAACGTTGATAACCACCACTATCAAAAACAGCGCCAGCCCCGTAAAGGCGGCGGATCGCTGTAGTTTATGCAATCGTTCCCTGAAAAAAAGGCTGCTCATCTTATCCCACCCATCATACCAGCCCCAGCATGGCCGCCACAAGCCGTTCCTCGCTGCGTTCTTCCCCCCGAAGGCACGCGCTGATCCTGCCCTCGTAAAAGACGTATATCCGGTCCGAAATTGCAAGCAGTTCCTCGTTGTCGCTGGAACTATACAGGGCGCACATCCCCGCCTGAGTACATTCCTTGAGGATGCGGTGAATCTCGGCCCTTGTGCTGACATCCACCCCCTTGGTAGGATCGTCCAGCAGCAGCAGGTCCGGCGTCAGGGCCATCCAGCGGCCTATGACCAGTTTCTGCTGGTTTCCCCCGGAAAGCGAAGACGCCGGCTGCGCAAGCCCCCCGGTGATGATATTGTACCGTTCAACCGCTTTCCCGGCAAAATCAAAAACCGTCCGCGGCCGGAGGGGGCTAAAATCAGATTTTGCCGTCACCTCTCCCGCGTAGATATTTTCCGCCACAGGCCTAACCGGAAAGATCGATTCCCGGTTACGGTCCCCGGAGATAAAACCCAACTTTTGCTTTACCCCGTCGGCCGGCTGGCGGAACTTTACTTTCGTTCCCCTGAACGTAATTTCCCCCGCCTCGTATGTACTATCCCCCAAAACGGACCGGAGAAATTCCTGCTGCCCCTGCCCGTCAAGCCCGCCTATCCCGACAATCTCACCGGGCCACGCGTGAAAATCAACGCCCTTGAGCTTGTCCGCCAGGGCAAGGCCCCGTACATCCAGCAGCGCCGCCTGCCCCTCGTCACGCGCCGCCCGGCCCGCGTGGAAAGCCGCGCCCGAAAGGTCGGGCTTTTTCCCGGTCATCTGGTACACCACCGTGTCCAGGTCCATGTCCTTCACCGGACCGGCGGCCACGGTTTCGCCCCCGCGCAGTATGGTACAGGCGTCGCAGACGCGGTAAATTTCGCCCATGCGGTGCGTTACGGTGATGATGGCGACACCCTCCCGCTTGAGTTCCCCCAGAACCTCAAACAGGGTGTCAACCTCGTCGGAGTGGAGGGACGCCGTAGCCTCGTCCAGAATGAGTACCTTCGGCTTTGAGGCGATTGCCTTGGCAATTTCAATAAGGGCCTGGGTAGAAACCATAAGCCCCTGCACCAGCGCGTCGGGACCGCACTCAATCCGCAGTTTCCGCATATAGGTGAGGGCAAATTCCCGCGCCTTCGTCCGGTTGATAATCCCAAAGGCGTTTTTGGGCTCCATGCCCATCACAATATTGTCCACCACACTCATCGCGGGAACCAGGCTGAGGTCCTGATAGGCAACCGCGATAGCGAGGCGGCGCGAATCGGAGGCCGAACGGATGCGGACCGCTGTACCGTCGCAGATCACCGTCCCCGCGTCGGGATTGACCAGCCCGCTCAAGACCTTCACCATGGTCGATTTGCCCGACCCGTTGGCCCCCAGCAGGGCCATGATCTCCCCGGCCTGTACCTTGAGGGAAGCGCCCCGCAGGGCAACTACGGCGTCAAATTGTTTTGAAATACCGCGCATTTCCAGCACAGCCGTTCCTCCGTTGAATCAGTATCCGCTCTCGATAAAAAAGACGGCGGCCCCCTGAAGATACCGCCGTCCCGGATCGAAGCAATGTAACCACGGCGTTACGGGCGGGCGCGGAACTGTGGTCCGCTCCCTTTCCGTCCGTGCGGTCTGTGGTTCTTCCTGCCATTCCTCCCTTACTTGAAGTAGGCGGCCCTGGCCTGATCAACCGACATGTAAGAAGAAACGGAGGTGGAATCCGGCAGGCTCTTTACCGAATCAAGCCGCTCGGCTATGTTGTCGTAGGTCATAATCCACTGGGGGGAATAGTAAATGCTGTTCCCTTTGAGACCTGACGAGGCGATACCGTCCTTGAGCTGCTTACCCTGGCGGAGATTCACCGCGATGGCGAGGGCTGTGGCGCCGATTCCGGGGGGGTTCTCAACGACAATAAAGGGCAGCACCAGCCGGTCCTTGTTGAGGTTGGCAATCCGCCGGATCCAGGCAATTTCCTCGGAGGAGGTGATACAGCCCGGATAGGGGATTTTCGCCTCTTCAATAGCGCCGAGAATGCCCGTGGCCGCTTCCTGGTTGATGATCCCGTCATACTGGAGGCCGGAAGCGATAATTTCACTCATGAGCCGCTTGGAATCCGTATCGTTCCAGTTATGGGCCACGGTCCTGACAATCTGAAGTCCCGCGCCGGTCAGTTCCCGCTGCCAGACCTCGTTCCGCATTTCGGAAGCCGAGTTTCCGTCAATCCCGTTAAACTGGATAACTTTTTTCCCCCTGCCCAGAGTCTTGATGACAAAATCCGACTGTATCTTTGCCCATGCCTTCTGATCCACCACGACGTTGAGGATCTTCTCGGACTCATATTCGCAGTCCGCGTTGACATAGGTGATCCCGGCGGCAAGCGCCTTGGCGATGATGGGGTCAAGCCCGTTGGCCGCGATGGGGTTCACCATGATGATGTCGTAGCCTTCGTTCACGGTCTGCTCGACCTGCTGGGATTCCACTGCCGGATCGTTGTTGGACGTGAAGGTCGCGTAGGTTCCAATCACCCCGGCGGCCTGCAGCGCCTTGACCGCGTCGGTCATTTGCTGCTCATAGACCGCCCGGTATGCATTACCTTCAATAATCGCGTTGTGGGACGCCACTTTGAAGCCGCCGGTTCCCGCCGCGGCCGCGCCTCCCCTGGACTGACCGCCGCCCGCAAAGGCCGCCGCGCTCACCGCCAGTATGAGCGCCAGCGCGAACACACTCCTCATTACTTTCATTTGTTCCTCCATAATATTGAATAGTATCGTATTATCACGCCAAAACCGCCGTCATGTCAAGCGTTCTTTCAGGCGGGTGTCGCGGGGCCATTTCACCAGGAGGCGTTTCGGGCCATGAATCAAGGCTGTTCATGACCATGAACCAAGGCTGTTCATGACCATGAACTAAGCCTGTTCATGACCATGAACTAAGGGCTGTTCA
Organism: Treponema sp.; assembly: GCA_031270205.1. GTDB lineage: Bacteria > Spirochaetota > Spirochaetia > Treponematales > Breznakiellaceae > WQXQ01. The sequence continues at coordinate 274 of JAISYA010000227.1, read as the reverse complement.
TGACCATGAACTAAGGGCTGTTCATGACCATGAACCAAGCCTGTTCATGACCATGAACCAAGCCTGTTCATGACCATGAACCAAGCCTGAGCGGCCGCCGCTCCGGCTAAAGCCGTCGCGCGGTCTATGGCATACCGTGGGGGGTCACTGGGCCTACGCTATGCCGCATTAGTCATCCACACGGCTACGCCGTGCGTTTATCGAGCGGGCCACTCATCGGCTAAAGCCGCCGCGCGGTCTATCGTCTTTAGGGGTGGCCGCTGGGCCTACGCTG